>JAFYQL010000106.1 GCA_017547125.1 Bacillota bacterium | reverse complement strand
CTGAGTTGATGAGATAGGAAGCTCATCAGCTATGCTTTCGCCGTTTTCATCAAGAAGCTGAATAAGGTTGAGTATAAGAAGGTTTTTGTCACTTATTTCCATAGCAAGAGAAATTGCTTTTCTCTTTTCTTTGTCGGAAAGAGTACTGTCGGCAAAACCATATTTTTCAAGAAGATATTCGTAGCACTGCTGCGCATCGTAGGAAAGCTGCTTTTTGCTTAAGCCTATCTGTTGTTTCCACTTTGTTTCGTCTTCTTCTGTTTCAAATTTAAAATCAAGAGGAGAAGATGAAGTGAATGGCAGAGTGTCAATTATTGCACCATAATTGCTGCCGTAAAGTGAAACAAGATTTTCTATCTGACCTGTTTTGTCTTCAAGTGTTATTTTTATACTGTCATCAAATTTGACGGAAAAGGCCACCTGGTTTGTAGCAAGGGGTCTTCCGTATTTGTCATATACAATACCGCGAGATGCAGGTATTGAAAGATTCTGCATTATGCTGGCTTTTGAATCCTGAAGGTATTCTTCGCCATAAACAATCTGCAGAGAAAACAGACGTACTGTGATTATGGCAAAAAGCACAAATATGCCCGCAAGCATAATGAACAGTCTGCTTTTTAAAATTTCCAGCAGTCTTTTATACCAAGGTCCCATATTACCTCCAAGGTGTTATTTAATAGTGAATAATCTGCGTTTGTGTTTTTCTTTGCCTTCCATATAGTCGTTTATAGAAAACAGTATTCTGTAGATACCGATTGTAAGAAATGCTGTATAAACGGCTTCCGGAAGTATGATATTGATAAGAAAATATAAGTAGTGAAGGTTTCCTGCAAAAAGAAAACCTGTGATGTATACAAACGTTTCGTATACAAAAACGGTAAGTATGCTGAAAAATACCGGTGTTGCATAGTTTTCACGGAAAAAGCCCTGATGGAATTTTCCGCAGACAAAGCCTGTTACCATACCAAGAAGGGCATAGTAGCAAAGTGAATTGCCGAAGAAAGTGTCCTGAAGAAGACCTGCAAAAAAGCCTATCAATGCACCCTCATAGCTTCCGCGCAGAAGGGCAAAGGACATAATGATTATGAGTGATGTATTTGGAATAATGCCCCTTATTTCAAAAAAAGGAAGCACTGATGACTGAAAAACTATGTTCAGAATAAGAATAAGGGCTGTAATTAAAATTCTTCTCAATCTTCAGCCACCTCTTCCTTTTTGTCGGTAATAACAAGAAGTGTTGAAAGATGTTTGAAGTCAACATCAGGCTGAATGATGGCATACTTTGTAAGGCCGTTGTTGTCTGTAACTATTTCTTTAACATAGCCTATAGTTATGCCGGCAGGGTAGATGTCGCTTAATGTTGAAGTAACAATTTCGTCACCTTCCATAATTTCGCTTTCAGCGTCAATATATTCCATTTTGCAAAGGCCTTTGTCCATAAGGGAATAGTCGCCTTTGATAACACCAAGGTCATTTGTTCGAAGACTCATGGCAGAAACTGAGCTTCTGCTGTCAAGTATTGACTGAGCCTTTGAGTATGAACGGCCTGTTTCTGTTATTTTGCCCACAAGACCGCCTGCATTTATAAGTACCATATCTTTTTCGATTCCGTCTTTTGAGCCTTTGTCTATAGTGAAGGTATAGTACCAGTTGCCTGGGTCTTTGCCTGTTATTTCAGCACCTGTAGTGTCGTGATGGGCGTATTTCTGTGAAATTTCAAGAAGCTGTGAAAGCTTTTTATTTTCTTCTTCGTAAAGAGAAAGTCTTTTGTTTTCAGCTTCAAGAAGCTCGATTTTTGCACGAAGCTCTTCGTTTTCATCTTCAAGGTTTATTTCTTCCTGATAGTAATGAATTTTTTCATCAAACCAGCCGAATGTTGAAGATGTTATTTTCTGAAGAGGCGTAACAATAAACCCAAGTGTATTGTCCACAAAGGTTGCATTGCTTTTTTTGCCCATAGAGACAACAGCTGTTATTGCAACAATAACAGCCACTATGCCTAAAACTTGTTTTTTGTATTCTTTAAAGAAGTTCAAAGTGTACCTCTCCTTGTTACATTCTTAATTTTCTTGGAGAAACGAGAACCATTTTAAGTGTTTCGATGTGTTCAAGAACCATACCTGTACCCATAACTACACAGTTAAGTGGTTCGGCAGCAATATTTACAGGCATGCCTGTTTCTGCTGTGATAAGCTTGTCGAGACCTGAAAGATGAGCACCGCCGCCTGTGAGTGTGATGCCGTATTCCATAATGTCGGCTGCAAGTTCAGGTGGTGTTGCTTCAAGTGTCTGTTTGATGCAGTCGATAATTTCTGAAATAGGTTCTGAAATAGCTTCAAGCATTTCTGTTGATGTGATTTCAACTGTTTCAGGAAGACCTGAAATAAGGTCACGGCCTCTGATCTGAAGTTTTTCTTCTTCAGGCTTTGGATATGCACAGCCGATAGTTGTTTTGATTTCTTCTGCTGTACGGTCACCGATAGCAAGGTTATATTCTTTTTTAACGTAGCTGATGATGTATGAGTCGATTCTGTCGCCGGCAACACGAAGTGATGTGCTTGTAACAATGCCGCCAAGAGAAATTACGGCTACTTCTGTTGTACCGCCGCCGATGTCAACTACCATACTGCCTGCCGGTTCTGCAACAGGAAGGTTTGCACCGATTGCAGCTGCCATTGGTTCTTCAATAAGGTATGCTTCGTTGTTTTTTGCACCTGCACCGATTGTTGCTTCCATAACGGCACGTTTTTCAACTTCTGTTACACCTGAAGGAACACAAACAACTACACGTGGCTTTGGTCCGAAAAGTGAACGTGAGTATGCCTTGTCGATGAAATATCTGAGCATAGCCTGTGTAACATCAAAGTCGGCAATAACGCCGTCTTTCATAGGACGGATGGCAACGATATTGCCAGGTGTACGTCCGATCATTTCTTTTGCTTCGTTGCCTACGGCAAGAACTTCTTTTGTCATTGTGTTTATAGCAACAACTGAAGGCTCATTTACAACAATTCCTCTGCCTTTAACATAAACGAGAGTATTGTCTGTACCTAAGTCGATACCCATATCTTTTGAAAACATTTTATCTACCTCCGAAATATATAATTTATTAAAACAAGCGTTTTAAATACGACTTTTTATAAAGTATGAGACAGTTTTTCTATCTAATACGCCTAAAATTCCATACTAAATATAATACAACATTTTGCATGGTTTTTCAATGAATAAAATCTTAAATATAACTGCATAAAAAACATTGAAAACAGGGATAATACATACTTTGTGTTAAACACACATAG
>JAFYQL010000105.1 GCA_017547125.1 Bacillota bacterium | reverse complement strand
GTTTAAGCACAGTTTCTGTCTGGTTTGGATTCATTACGGCATAAATCATAAAAAGACCGCAATCTTTATATGCTGAAAGATAGCTGTAAATTGAATAAGTAAGGCCGTTATCTTCCCTTACCTTCTGGAAAAGCATGCTGCTCATACCGCCGCCGAAAATTGCATTAAACACAGCATATGCATACTTTTTAGGATGATCTCTTTCGCCTGACGGGAACGCAAGACAGATATGAAGCTGCTCAGTATCCTTTTCAACGGCCTTTACACAAGTGTGATATTCAACAGGAAGCTTTATTGTGTCTTCTCTTTTTTCTGTAACCCAGCCGCCGAATGCTTTTTCAAGTTTTTCAAGCATTTCGTCTTCATTGAAATAGCCAACAACAGAAATCACAGTATTATCGTTTCTGTAATGGTTTTTGAAGTATGCTTTTATTTTTTCACTGTCAAAGGTTGAAATTGTATCCACTGTGCCAAGTATTGGCATACCTATTGAGTCGTTTTTCCACACTTCAGCCTGCATAATATCATGCACAAGTTCTTCCGGTGCATCATCATACATATTTATTTCTTCAACAATAACGTTTCTTTCACGTTTGATATCGTTTTCATCAAATCGTGAGTTAAGAAACATATCACTTAAAACACTGAGTGCTATATCAAAATGCTTATCAAGTGTTCTTGTATGGTAGCATGTGTATTCCTTTGTTGTGTAGGCATTTATCTGACCGCCGACCTCGTCCATCTCTTCTGCTATCTGGCGCGCAGAGCGGTTTTTAGTACCTTTAAACATCATATGTTCAATATAGTGTGAAACGCCGTTAAGTGCCTTATCCTCGTTTACAGAGCCGTTATTGACCCATATACCAAATGATACGCTTCTTACATAAGGAATTTCTTCAAGCACAACCTTAACACCGTTTGAAAGAGTTCTGATACTCGCCATTTTCACACCTCCATTTTTATTTTATCTTTTACTTTTCATTTTATACAAATAAAAAGACGCCACCGAAATATCTTCAGCGGCGCCTTGAATAAGACGGGTTAATTATTCTTCTGTTACTACAGCGTCTTTAATTGAAAGGTTAAGTCTGCCCTGCTGGTCGATTTCTGTAAGTTTAACCTTAACTTCATCGCCAACTGCAAGTACGTCTTCAACCTTATTTACTCTTTCTTTAGAGATTTTTGAGATATGAACAAGACCTTCTTTGCCTGGAGCGATTTCAACAAATGCACCAAATGCCATAAGTCTTGTAACTTTACCTTCGTAAATCATACCTACTTCAGGTTCCATTGTGATTGCTTTAATCTTGTCAACAGCTTTCTGCATCATAGCAGCATCTGTACCTCTTACGTATACCTTGCCGTCGTCTTCTGTATCGATTAAGCAGCCTGTTTCTTCAACAATCTTCTTGATTGTCTTACCTCTTGGACCGATAAGTTCTGCAATCTTGTCAACATCAATTGTAAGTGTTGCAATCTTTGGAGCATATGGTGAAAGTTCTTTTCTTGGTTCAGCAATAGCTTTAACCATAACTTCGTCAATGATGAAGTCTCTTGCTCTCTTTGTCTGGTCAAGAGCCTGTTCAATCATCTTGAATGTAAGACCTTTAATCTTCATATCCATCTGGATAGCTGTGATACCTTCGTGTGTACCTGCCACCTTAAAGTCCATATCGCCGAAGAAGTCTTCGATACCCTGGATGTCTGTCATCATAATGAAATCGTCATCATCATCACCTGTAACAAGACCAACTGAGATACCTGCAACAGGAGCTTTGATTGGAACACCAGCAGCCATAAGTGAAAGTGTTGAACCACAGATACTTGCCTGGCTTGTTGAACCGTTTGAGCTCATGATATCTGATACCACTCTGATTGCGTATGGGAAGTCTTCTTCTGATGGAATAACTGGAAGAAGAGCTCTTTCAGCAAGGGCACCGTGACCGATTTCTCTTCTGCCTGGACCTCTTGATGTTTTAGCTTCACCTGTTGTGAAACCTGGCATATTGTAGTGGTGGATGTATCTCTTTGAAACTTCTGTTTCATCAAGACCATCGAGTTTCTGCATTTCGCTCATAGCACCAAGTGTAGTTACTGTAAGTGACTGTGTCTGGCCTCTTGAGAAAAGTGCTGAACCGTGTGTTCTTGGAAGAATATCTACATCTGCAGCAAGTGGTCTGATTTCTTCAATACCTCTGCCGTCAGGACGTTTTTTATCTCTGAGGATCATACGTCTAACTGTCATCTTTTCGAATTTGTAGATGATTTCGCCGATAACAGCTTCTACGTTGATATCATCACCAATGATGAATTTAATCTGTTCTGAAAGTGCAAGAGCAACTTCTTCTTTGATAGCAGAAATCTTTTCATCTCTGATTCTCTTGTCATCTGTGAAAACTGCTTCTTCCATTCTTGCATCTGTAACATAGTCTTTAACAAGATTGTAAGCGTCTTCGTTGATTGTGATGTCTTCGTAAGCCTGTTTAGCTTTACCTTCTGCTGCAACGATTGTGTCGATAAATTCAACAATCTTAACGTTTTCTTCGTGAGCAAGACGGATAGCCTTCATCATAAGATCGTTAGGAACTTCGTTTGCACCTGCTTCGATCATCATAACTTTGTCTTTCTTTGAAACTACTGTAAGAGCAAGGTCACTGATTTCTCTCTGAGCTGAGTCTGGGTTTACGATAAGTTCGCCATTGATAAGACCCATGTTTACTGAACCAACTGGATCTGTAAATGGAATGTCTGAAATTGAAAGTGCGATTGATGCACCCCAAAGTGCTGCAAGTTCAGGCTGGCAATCCTGATCTACAGACATAACTGTTGCTACTACTGCAACGTCGTTTCTGTAATCTTTTGGGAAAAGAGGTCTGATAGGTCTGTCGATGCATCTTGATGTAAGGATTGCATGATCGCTTGTTCTGCCTTCTCTCTTGAAAAATCCGCCTGGGATTTTACCTACTGAATATAATCTTTCTTCGTAGTCAATGCTGAGTGGAAAGAAATCGATACCATCTCTTGGTTTTTCTGATGCAGTTGCAGTAGCAAGAACTACTGTGTCGCCGTAACGTACAAGAGCTGCACCATTTGCAAGTTCAGCAACTCTGCCGATTTCAACTGATAACTGTCTGCCTGCGATCTGTGTTGAATAAGTTCTGTACATAGTCATTCTCCTTTGTAATAATTCTTAACTTAACACCATAGATCTTCAGTTTTGCCCACAAGATTTATGAGCAAAACTGGAAACCTACAGTGTTATACTTCATTTTTAATAGATTTTTTATACAACAACAGAGAGGACAGTATTATCCTCTCTGTTATAAGCAAAATTAATTACTTTCTGATACCAAGGTCAGCGATAAGTTCACGATATTTGTTGATATCTTTGTTTTTAAGGTAG
>JAFYQL010000104.1 GCA_017547125.1 Bacillota bacterium | reverse complement strand
ATTTTTCCATTTGTGAAGCAAAATTATAGAAACTATGGCTATGGCCTCAGATATGCCATGTGAGCCCTCTGTCAGCCTTACACCCTTCAAGCAGTACACACATAAAAGCCCCATCATTGCCGGCGGAAGCACTCTGCCCAGATATGTAATAACTTCAGGCGGTTTTTTGTTTTCAGGAAAAAGTATAAACGGCGTAAATCTTGTAAACATTGTGCCCAACGCCACAGCCACAATCATTATTATAATCTGAATAGGTGTCAGCATATCCTTCTCCTTCCTGCCAGAAGGCAACCAAGCACAATAATCATTGCCGGAATAACAAGATTATCTGCACCAAAAATAACAAGCGCCAATACCGTTGCAAATATGCCTATAACGCCTGAGTTTCTATTTTCCTTCTTCTTCATCTGCTCAAGGAAAAGCACCACAAAAAGCGCCGTAAGGGCAAAATCAAGGCCTTCTGTGTTGAATGTAATTACATTGCCGATTACAGCACCAAGAAATGTGCCTAACTGCCAATAAAGATAGTCAAGCAGTGAAACTGCAAAATAAAACCATTTTCTCTCCACATCCTCAGGCGGCTCTATGCTTGATGCAATAGAGAATGTTTCATCACAAAGCATATAGATAAGAAAAAATCTTATCTTACCAAAGCCCTTATATTTTTCAAGCATTGATATTCCATAAAAAAGATGTCTTGCATTAACCATTATGCTCAAAATAAGCGCCTGCAGAGGATCAAAAGATGATGCAAGCAGTGTTATTGCCGCAAACTGCATGCTTCCGCAAAATGCCACCGAGCTCATAAGCATCGCCCATATAGTAGCAAATCCCTTTGTACTCATAAGCACGCCGTAGGCTATACCCAAAGCAATAAAGCCCGTAAAAACAGGAATAGTATGCGGAAAAGCCGTTTTAAATGCTTTTTTAATTGCCTTATTGTTATCCATTATTTTCTCCTTAAAGTTCAAGCTTAAGATAAACAAGGTTATCCATAGGTGAACCATTATAGCTTTCAATTTCTTCAAAGCCTTTTTTCTTATAAAGGCCTATTGCGGTTTCAAGAAAAGGCAGTGTATCAAGATACATAGCCTTGTAACCAATATCTTTTGCATCGTCAATTATTTTATCAAGAAAAACCTTGCTGAGCCCTTTTCCTCTGAATTCAGGCTTGATATAAAACCTTTTAAGCTCACAGTTTTCACTATCCATTTTTCTCAGTGCAATGCATCCGCAAAGCACACCGTCAAGATACCCAACATACAATCTTCCTTCAGGCTCGCCGTATTTATCTTCAAGATGCTGAAGTTCTTCATCATAATTCTGCAGATTAAGATAATTTTTAAACTCAGGACTGCCTTCAACAAGCATATCTGTATACGCTTTAAAAAGCTTGCCTATCTCATCTGTTTTGCTATGTGCCGAAACAAAATTCAGATTCATATTATTCCCCCTGAACATAATTGCTTTTATTATACCACTTTGCAATGTAATGTCATTATTTTTCAAAAAAATACGGCAAAGAAAATGTTCTCTGCCGTCTAGTCTCTCTTTTCAATTTCTGCACCCAACATCATAAGCTTTTTATCAATGTCGCAGTATCCTCTTTCAATGTGGTATATGTCTCCTATTTCCGTGTCGCCTTCTGCCGCCAGAGCCGAAACTATAAGCGCTGCACCTGCCCTCAGGTCTGTTGCACGCACCTTTGCCCCGCTCAGCTTCTTTACACCCTCAACCACTGCCGTCCTTCCGTCGGTTTTTATGTCTGCACCCATCTTTTTAAGCTCAGCAACGTGCATAAACCTGTTCTCAAAAACCGTTTCGGTAATCATTCCCGTACCCTTTGCAGTGGAAAGTATGCTCATAAAAATGGCCTGCATATCCGTAGGAAACCCAGGGAAAGGCAACGTCTTTATATCAAAGCTTCTCACTTCTCTTTCGGCATTTATGCGTATGCTTTTGCCGCTTTCCTCAACAATCACTCCGCTTTCTTCAATCTTTGCCGCCGCAGGACGTATATGCTCAAAGCATACGTTTTTTATTGTCACATCGCCCCTTGTAACAGCCGCCGCAGCCATAAACGTACCCACTTCTATTCTGTCGGGTATAACCCTGTGCTTTGCCCCGTGAAGACTTTCAACGCCTTTTATCACTATTTTTGTACTTCCCGCCCCCGTTACACTTGCACCCATTTTGTTCAGAAACTTTGCAAGGTCAACTATTTCAGGCTCAGACGCTGCATTTTCTATAACCGTTGCGCCTTCGCACAAAACTGCCGCCATCATCAGGTTTTCAGTAGCACCCACACTTGGAAAATCAAGATATATCTCCGTACCCTTCAGCTTTCGCCCCTTTATTTCTATAAAACCAAATTCCTGCCTTATTTTCATTCCCATATTTTCAAAGCCTTTTATATGCAAATCAACAGGTCTGCTGCCAATTTTGCACCCTCCGGGAAACGGCACTTTAACCTTCCCCGTTCTTGCACATACAGGCCCTGCCACAAGGAAAGAAGCACGTATTTTTTCCCACAGAGTATGCTTTGCATCAGAGGAAGAAATTCTTTTTGCGTGAATTTTCATCACTTCATTTTTTTCATCAAACTGTACCCACACGCCCATGCTTTCCATGATTTCTTTAAGCACATACACGTCCAGCAGCGGCGGAACAGAATAAATTTCGCATATTTCATCGGTCAGAAGACATGCACACATTATGGGCAGAACTGCATTTTTACTGCCCGATGCCGTAACTGTACCTCTGAGCGGTCCATTTGGCTTTACATAAAACAAGGACATAACAATATCACACCTTTTCTTTTAGTGAAATTATTATGTCCATATTTTTAATGTTTAAATATAAATTTTATGTGTTTTTTTCAAAAATATACTCAATTGTCCACATTTAACCCAGAAACAAGGCTATTAACGAACAAATTCTGCGCAAAATAAAAAATGCACCTTACAGGAATCGAACCTGCGTCTTCCGGTCCGGAGCCGAACGCTTTATCCACTGAGCTAAAGGTGCAGATGATTTTGTATTTTAGCATCATTAAAAACACACGTCAACACCCTTTAACGCGCCAAATTCCCCAACGAAAAAAGGCAGCCTGTATCAGCTGCCTTTTCCCTTAAAGAGAAGGTATTCTAATTGTATGCAGATTAAACTGCATGTGAAAATATTGGGGAATTTTCACAGGTGCCATTATATCACAGGCCCGGTGGTCTGTCCACACATTTTTGCATTTTTTTTAACAATCTTTTTTAACTTTTCAACTGCTATAATCCTGCAAAATACCGATTAAGTTGTTTTCTCCAACTACTTTTATGCCATTTTTCAGCTTTTCTCTTTCTTCTTTAGGCAAAGCCCCTGCAAATATGTTTGTTATCTCTCTAACAAGTTCTTCATCTGTACCTATATCATAAAATACTGCCACATATCCGTCTTTTATTCCAACTATATATTTTTGCTCTCTTTCGCCATATACATTTCGTTTCATAACTACCTTATCTGCCGAAAAATACTCTATCTGCCACATGTCATAATTCTGCTGCAGCTCCTTGAATGTGAGCCCAAGCATAAAATACGGCGCGCTTTCTTCCACAATTTCAGTTTCCTCGTCAGCAGGATAATAATACTCATATATTATTTTTGTACCGGGCACAATTTTAACCACATCGCCCGAAACCTTTTTGTCTTCATCTTTTTCAGCGGCATACACATGGTTTCTGTCAAACTTTGGCATATCATCCATAACGGATTTCCCAGCCAGAAATCCAAGCCCAACAGAAATAACAAACACTGCTGTAAAAATTATTATCAAATATTTTTTGTTCATACAATCAGCCCTTTCAGCATAATTGTTTCCAAAAATTATCATTTTATACATTTTGCAATAAAAAAGGCCATTCCTTATGGAATGACCTTGATTTTATTTAAGAAGTCTCAGTTTTCTGCTTATTGCCACAAGCTTGCCGCCTGCAGGAAGAAGTCTGATATCACTTTCTGTAATGCCTTTTATAACAAGCATAATCACAAAGTAGATAACCACACTCACACCGATTGACGCAAGAGTTGAAATTGTGTTTCCGAAGAAAATATCACATACTTCATAACTTCCAAAGCATACAACACCCATTATCAAAGATGCGATAGTAGGCTTAACAAGTATTGCCACCATATCAGGTGTAAAGCCTGTTGCCTTTATAAGCGCCCTGAGGTTAAGTGTAGATGCCACAAGATAGCAGATAATTGTTGCAATTACGGCACCGTTAATGTTGAAAAACGGAATTACTATAAGGAAATAGTTTGCCACAATTTTTGCCACAGCACCCACTGCAGCATTTCTTGCAGGCACCTTTACCTTGCCAATACCCTGAAGTGTACCTGTTACTATCTGGCTGAGTGCAAGGAAGATAATTGAAAATGCACCTATTCTGAGAAGTGTGCCGCCGCCCGGTGCAGTTGGGAAAATCATAAGAAGTATCTGCGGAGCAAGTACTGCTATGCCGATTGCCGCCGGTATAGAAATAACCATAGAAATTTTAATGGCTGTATTAATCTTTCTTTCAACTGCATCATATTCCTTAAGTACCATTGACCCTGCAATACTTGGTATTGATGCTGTTGCAATAGCTGTTGATATAGCTACAGGAAGAGTTGTGATAGTAACGTATTTGCCCTGAAGCTGACCGTAAAGAATTGTGGCCTCTTCGTGAGTAAATGCACCCGAATCCATAAGTCTGCCCATAACCATACTCATATCAACAAGGTTTGTTATACTGTAAATTGCTGTACCTATAATAATAGGCACTGCAGTTTTCAAAAGCACTTTTATAATTGTTGCACTGCTTTCAACTTCATATCCATCTGACGGAAGTGAAAGTCTGCGCTTAATTTTCTTTCTGTTAAGGCCATATGCCATAAATATAACAGAAAGAGCCGCAATAGCACCTATGCCTGTACCACTTGTGCCTCCGGCTGCCGCAAGGGCAACACTGTTGTCGATGAAAAGCCACGCAAGAAATACACTGAATACTGCATGGAAAATCTGTTCGACAATCTGTGACACAGCCGTAGGAATCATATTGTTCATACCCTGGAAGTATCCTCTGTATACTGCCATAATACCAACTATAAAAATTGTTGGCGCAAGGGTAAGAAGAGTGTAGTATGCGTCAGGTATCTTGCAGATATTTATTGCTATGCTACGTGCAAAGATAATAAGAATTACCATAAACACAAAGCTCAGTGTACCTGAAAAAACAAGTGAAACTCTGAAAACCTTGTGCGCATTCTGATATTCCTTCAACGCCAGCCTTTCCGAAACCATTTTGGCAATGGCAGCCGGAAGACCTGCTGATGAAAGTATAAGCAGAAAGTTATATACCTGATATCCTGCTGAATACACAGCATTTCCTTCATCGCCAATGATGGCAGTCATAGGCACTCTGTATAAGAAGCCTATAAATCTTACCAGCATACTTGCCGCTGCCAATATAGCTGCCTGTTTAACAAAGGAATTGCCTCTTTCCGAATGGCTCATCTTGCACCTCAATCTAACTACTTACATTACATGTTCTGCTCCATCTGCTGAGCTCTGTTTCTTGCTTTCTTTCTCTGCTGTGAATCAAGAATTTTCTTTCTGATTCTGAGGTTGTTTGGTGTAACCTCAAGAAGTTCATCAGCAGCAATAAATTCAATACTCTGTTCAAGGCTCATTACGATAGGTGTAACAAGTCTTAATGCTTCGTCAGCGCTTGAAGAACGCATATTTGTAAGCTGTTTTCTCTTACATACGTTAACTTCCATATCGTCTGCTCTGCTGTTTCTGCCAACTACCATACCGGCATAAACCTTTACGCCTGCACCGATAAATAAGTCGCCTCTGTCCTGTGCATTGTAAAGACCGTACGCAATTGATTCGCCGTCTTCAAATGCAATAAGGCTGCCCTGTGAACGTTTTGCAATTTCACCCTTATATGGTGCATATCCTTCAAAGGCAGAGTTAAGAATACCGTTGCCTTTTGTATCTGTTAAAAATTCATTTCTGTAACCGATAAGACCTCTTGCAGGGATAGAGAACACAAGTCTTGTGTATCCGCCGTTTGATGGATGCATATCAGTCATTTCACCTTTTCTTGAACCAAGCTTTTCAATAACTGTACCAACAAATTCTTCTGGAACGTCGATAGTTACTGTTTCCATAGGTTCGCATCTTTCACCGTCAATTTCTTTATAAAGAACTTCAGGTCTGCCTACCTGGAATTCGTAGCCTTCTCTTCTCATTGTTTCAATAAGGATTGAAAGATGAAGTTCGCCACGGCCTGATACCTTGAATGCGTCAGTTGTTTCTGTTTCGTCAATTCTAAGGCTTACGTCTGTGTTAAGCTCTTTGTAAAGTCTTTCTCTCAACTGTCTTGATGTAACGTACTTACCATCCTGACCTGCAAATGGGCTGTCATTTACAGAGAATGTCATAGAAAGTGTAGGTTCTGAAATCTTTACAAATGGAAGTGCTTCAGGTGCATTAATATCACAGATAGTATCACCGATGTGGATTTCCTGAATACCTGATACGGCAACAATTGAGCCGTATGATGCTTCCTTAACTTCTACTCTTGTAAGGCCTTCGTAGATGTAAAGCTTGCTGATTCTTACCTTCTGTGTTTTTTCAGGATCGTGAATGTTTAAAAGCATACATTCATCGTTAACTCTGATTGTACCGTTTTCAATTTTACCAATACCGATTCTGCCCACATATTCGCTATAGTCGATAGTTGTGATAAGGCACTGAAGAGGTGCATCAAGCTCGCCAAGCGGTGCAGGAATGTGTTTGATAATAGTTTCGAAAAGGCACTTCATATCAGTTTCCTGTGTTTCGTGTGAAAGTGATGCAGTACCCTGTCTTGCTGATGCAAATACGAATGGTGAATCAAGCTGATCATCATTTGCGTCAAGTTCCATAAAAAGTTCAAGAACTTCGTCAATAACTTCAGTTGGTCTTGCTTCAGGTCTGTCAATTTTATTTACACAAACCACAACAGGAAGTTCAAGTTCAAGTGCTTTTTTAAGTACGAACTTTGTCTGTGGCATAGGACCTTCAAATGCGTCAACTACAAGTACAACGCCGTCTACCATTTTAAGTACACGTTCTACTTCGCCACCGAAGTCAGCATGTCCCGGTGTATCAACAATGTTAATTCTGTAATCGCCATAATGAACTGATGTGTTTTTTGAAAGAATTGTGATGCCTCTTTCTCTTTCAATGTCGCCGCTGTCCATAACTCTGTCCTGAACAACCTGGTTTGAACGGAAAGTACCGCTCTGTTTAAGAAGCTCGTCAACGAGAGTTGTTTTGCCGTGGTCTACATGGGCAATGATGGCAACGTTTCTTATGTTTTCAATTTTTTCTGTCATTTGTTATTACCCCTAACTTAACATATATAAATAGTTTCCGGACCTTACCGAAAACACCAACAATTTACCTAATTTTATATTTTACCACAACAGTTTTTCATTATCAATTTTTTGATAAAATTTTTCTGAGATTTTTTTCAAAGAAAAAACTCCCCTCAAAAATGAAGGGAGTGTGTTGCTCTAATCCAATATTGCGTATATATCAAATGTCTAAATGTACAGTTGATTATATTGTAATCTTTGATTAAGCCTTTACAACGTTTGCAGCCTGTGGACCTTTAGCGCCCTGAACTACTTCGAATTCAACAGCCTGGCCTTCTTCAAGTGTTTTGTAGCCTTCGCCCTGGATTGCTGAGAAGTGTACGAATACGTCGTCTTCACCTTCTACAGAAATGAATCCGAAACCTTTTTCTGCGTTAAACCACTTTACTGTACCTTTTTTCATTGAAAAATCCTCCTAGAAATAAAAAATAAAAGTTTGTTGCAAGTATCAGCATAGCATAACTACCAAAAAGTGTCAACATGATAATACCTCTTTGGCAATTACCGGCATTTTTCGTACCGCACTTATTTACCGTAGTTTTCATCTGTCAGCAAATTGTCTGCTGATGCTGCATTTCTTGCCAAAACATCGCATCTTTCGTTTTCAACGTTGTCTGCGTGTCCTTTTACCCATATAAATTTAACATTGTGCTTTTCAAGCTGCTCTTCAAGACGTATCCAGAGATCAACATTAAGCACCTTGTCCCTATTGCTTTTTCTCCAGCCGTTTTTCTTCCAGCCCGCAAGCCAGCCCTTTTCAATGGCGTCAACCACATACTTGCTGTCACTGTATAAATTTACATTGCAAGGCTCTTTAAGTGCTTTAAGTCCCTCTATAACCGCCAGAACCTCCATACGATTATTTGTGGTCAATTCATACCCTGCAGAAAGCTCTTTTCTCGCGCTGCCATAAAGCATTACCACACCATATCCGCCTTTTCCAGGGTTGCCTGAGCACGCTCCGTCTGTATATATATCAACTGTTTTCATTCCTCTTCATTCCTTCTTAAAATTGCTTCTGCAATATATAAATCTTCAGGTGTTGTTATCTTTATGTTGTCGTATCCGCCTTCAACAATAAACACATCTATGCCCGCCTTTTCTGCCACTGACGCATCATCTGTCACAAAATCAGCCTCTGTAAGACGCTCGTAGGCATTTTTTATGAGTTTGTATTCAAAAGCCTGCGGTGTCTGCATTGCCCACAACATGCTTCTGTCCGGTGTTGAAAGAACCTTACCCTTTTCATCGCAAACCTTTATAGTGTCCTTAACCCTTGCCGCAAGAACGCAAGCTTTCTTTTCTGATGCCTTTTCCGCCATAAGCACTATTTCTTCGTTCTTAATAAACGGTCTCACACCGTCGTGTATAAGCACAATTTCGGCATCCTCACGCAATGCACAAAGTCCGTTATAAACAGAATTCTGTCTTTCTTTTCCGCCGCACACAACCTTGCTTACCTTTGTCCAGCCGCATTTTGCTGCCATTTCCTCAAGGTATCCAACGTGCTCTTCGCCTGTAACAAGCACAATTTCATCAACAACATCACATTTTTCAAACTTTTCAACAGTTCTTTCAACAATGCTTCTGCCCTTAAGCTCTATAAACTGCTTGTCCACAGTGCTCTTCATTCTTTTGCCTTTGCCTGCCGCCACAATAACCGCACAACACACTTTTTTGTCCATATATACTCAACTCCTAAAGCAAAAGCTGGTTTTCTAACCAGCTTTTATTTAGTCTTTCTTTCTTGCAAATATCATTCTGCCTGCTGCTGTCTGAAGTACACTTGTAACAACAACATCGATAGTTTCGCCGATAAACTTGTTTCCGCCTTCAACAACTATCATAGTACCGTCATTAAGGTATGCAACACCCTGACCAAATTCCTTGCCGGCTTTGATAACTGTAACCTGCATTTCTTCACCCGGAAGTACAACCGGCTTGATAGCATTTGAAAGTTCATTGATGTTAAGAACTCTAACACCCTGGAACTCTGCAACCTTGTTAAGGTTGAAGTCGTTTGTAACAACGTATGCGTCCATTTTTTCAGCCATCTTAAGAAGTTTGGAATCCACTTCAAGATTTTCCTTTGTGCTGAATTCGACAATTTCAACGCTGACTATCATCTGACGCTGAATTTCGTTTAAGATATCAAGACCTCTGCGTCCTCTGTTTCTCTTAAGTGAATCAGATGAGTCAGCAATATGTCTTAATTCTTCAAGCACAAAATTCGGAATGATTACCTTGCCTTCAATAAATCCTGTTTTAAGAAGGTCAAGTATTCTGCCGTCAATAATTACGCTTGTATCAAGTATTTTAGGTCTTCCGCTTACACTTCCCTTGCCGCTTCTCACATCAAGCAGATTTCCGTTTAAAACAGGAAGCTCATCTTTCTTTATTCTTGCTACTCTGTAGCCAAGAATACCGAAAATGATGTTAAGAAGTACAACAATACCTGTACCTACAATGTCATATTTGCTGAATGTCATACCAACAAGGTTGGCAATAACAAGACCGCACACAACACCGAAGATACTTGCCAGAAGTTCCTTAACACTCATTTTGACAAGTCTGCTTTCAAAATTGTCCATGCTAGCTATAATAGCGCTGCTGATGATTGGTGCAAATGTAAAGAAAAATATAATTCCAAGTATAACGCCGCCAACAATTGTTGCAAATTCAGGAATGTACTCCCCTATTTTAGCAACATTGGCTGAATATAATAATTGCAGTAAAAAACATAACACCGCAGTAACAACAGCACTGATTATAAACTCTATCGCTCTTTTCACCATAGTCTCACCCCCTTCTTTTTATATT
>JAFYQL010000103.1 GCA_017547125.1 Bacillota bacterium | reverse complement strand
ATCAATGCCTGCTTCAGCCATAGTAAACACGTCTGCTTCCATGTCTTCAAGTATCATTTTAACTTCTCTTACTTTGCCGCTGTTTTTTGTTGCAAATATTATTTGCATTTCTTCATTTTCCTCTCTGATTAACCAATAACTTCAAGCTGTTTAAGTTTAAGTTCTTCGTTTCCTTTTTTAGCAAGGTCAATAAGTTTTGTAAGTTCGTCCATGCTGAAAGTACCATTTTCACCTGTACCCTGAACTTCAACAAAATTGCCTTCGCCTGTCATTATAACATTCATATCAACATCTGCTCTGCTGTCTTCTTCGTAGCAAAGGTCAAGCATAGGTACACCGTCAACAATGCCAACGCTGATTGCAGATACAGTTGTTTTAATAGGATTTTCTTCTACAAGACCTGCTTCAACAAGTTTTTTGCAGGCAATACCAAGGGCTGCAAAGCCGCCTGTGATTGATGCAGTTCTTGTGCCGCCATCAGCCTGAATAACATCACAGTCAATTGTAATTGTTCTTTCTCCAAGTTTTTTAAAGTCTACGGCTGCTCTTAAAGCTCTGCCGATAAGACGCTGAATTTCAACTGATCTCTGGTTCTGTTTAAGTTTGTTTATGTCTCTGCTGTTTCTTGTTGCAGTTGCTCTTGGAAGCATTGAGTATTCTGCTGTTACCCAGCCTTCTCCGCTTTCTTTTTTGAAAGGAGGTACTTTTTCTTCCACTGTTGCGTTGCAGATAACCTTTGTGTTTCCGCATTCAATAAGCACTGAGCCTTCTGCGTATTTTGTAAAGTCTTTGATAAAGTTAATTTTTCTTAACTGATCAACTTTTCTTCCGTCATTTCTTTCCATTTTTTTCTCCTGATTATAAATGCACCTAAAAATAAACGTACCTAATCAATCTATCAAAAATTCAGAAAAAATTCAATAGATATAATTATTAATTTATTGTAAATATAATAAAAACCGCCCCGAAAACTGTATTTTCAGAGCGGTTTAGGTTTTAATCGTATCTTGCAAGAAGATCAACAATACCGTTATAAATTCCTTCGGCAATTGCATCTCTGTTTTTGCTTCTTTCAATCATCTCAACGTCATCTTCGTTGGTCATAAAGCATACTTCAATAAGTACTGCAGGCACTTTTGTCTGGTTAAGAACAATAAGGTCATTTCTCAGTTTAACGCCTCTGTTTTCAGTATCAGCAGCATCACATACATACTTAAGAAGTGTCTGTGCAGCAACCTTGCTTGTAAGTCCGCTTGTTTCGCCTTCGTGAGTTGCATAAAGCACTTCTGTACCCTTTGCATCAAGGTTTTCGCCTGTATTCTGGTGGATTGAAACAAAAAGGTCTGCTCCCGCCTGGTTGGCAAGCTGCGCACGGCTGATGTTTGTTGGGTATGAGTCATCAAGACGTGTTGCGTATACTTTGATGTTTTCATCATCTTCAAGATATTCGTAAAGTCGCTGAACGATATCGAGGTTGATTTCCTTTTCAATAAGACCGTTGGCACTTGCTCCGTTATCGTGGAGACCGTGACCTGCGTCAATTACAACTATCTTTTCACCTGAAATTTCAGGTGCTGAAATTTGAAGCTGAAGTTTGCCCTTCTTTTCCTTAATCTTAACAGAAATGCTTCGTTTTTCTGTAAGCTCGATATAAGTTTTTCCATTCTTTACGCCAACTTCAATTTTTTCGATATATTTACTGTCTACAAAAATTGTACCCTTGCCGTAGATATCAGAATAATCATCAGGAAGATAGAAAATATATGTGCCGTTGTTGAAGTCGTCAAAGTCTACTATGGCATCTGCATCAATACTTCCTGCACCTTCAAGCACAACTATATCGTCGTCTTCATCAAAGCTTATGTTATCAATTGTGGCTTCTTTAATTTCAACCACTGCATAATCATCTTTGTAGTAAATTTCATACTCAATGTTTTCATTAAGCTCGGCAGTAATTCTCACAGTTTTGTTATCATACTGTTCAGCCGTCATAGAAGAAATAAACTTTGTTGAAACCCCAAGGTTTTTATCAAGTTCGGATACTGCACCAGGAATATCCATTATAAGTCTCAGCGGCCATCCTGCAAGCTCAGCCTCAACCATAGGCGCTGTATCACCATAGATTTCGATTATTTCAGACTTGCCCTGCTTAAGAACATCAACAGAATGTACACTGTTTGTTTCAAATTCAACTTCAAGGCTCTTTTTGTCTTTTGAAAGTCTTACTTCACTTTCAACACCAACCTTAAGGTCAAATACAACTCTTGTGATATATACAGGGTCCTTCTGGAACTGACCTGAACGCACAGCAGTAACAACAGAAGAGTTTGTTTTTGTTATGTTGGAATTTGAAACATTATTTTTTGCATTATAGATATCAACTACAAGTCTTGTGTCGTTAAGTATAAATGTTTCAAAGTCTTCAATTTCTTCGTTTGCCTTAATAGTAAAAATCTGATCGCTTGTTGCAGATGCAGGCACAGAAACAGATTTAACGCCTATAAGTTCATCTTCGGCCTCGATATCTGTGTTTATCTTGTCGTCAACCTCATTGCCGTAGCCGTCATTTTCAGGCTTTTCTTCAACAACAGGTGGCTTTGGAACATTTTTATCAAGTGTAACTGTTCTTGTTGCATCGTCCCAGCCAACATTGTATTTAAGCGCCTCTGCAGCCGCTCTTACAGGTATAAGAGTTCTGTCATTAACTATTTTTGCAGGTGTGTCCATAACGAAAGCATAGCCGTTTACAGTGCCTATATTGCTATCAATCTGAAGTGTAACAACATCACTGTCGTGTATGATATAAACTTCCTGTGTGCCGCCGTTCCAGGCAACCTCAGCGCCTATTTCTTCAAATATTGCTCTTGCAGGTACCATTGTTCTGCCGTTTATACTTACCGCAGGAACATCCATGCCTGTTATTTCTTTTCCGTTTACTTTTATTTTTATTTCTTCTTCATCATACTTGTGGCTTACCCCGTCATACACAAGGTTCATCTTAACCCTTTGTGCATATACGGTTGAAACTGCACCCAGTGTCAAAACTGTGCAGGCAGCCGCAAGAAAAAGCATTTTCATATATTTAAACATTTTTCGTCAACTCCTATTTCAAATACCTACAGATTATATCAAAAAAAGACCTTTTTGTGTAGCAAAAAAATTAATTGCAAGATAAATTTAATAATTTGTTTACATTCGCTGCAAACTACATAAAAAACAACTTTTCACAAGGAGTTAATGCCATGTTTTGTCATAAAAAATGTCAATATAAAAAGGACGGAAGATGCAGTTTCTTTATTTCTCCAAGAAATCAGGATATGTTTCTGCAGTTTGAATCACTTTGCCCTTATTTTGAAAATACAGTTTCTTCTTCTTCGCCGCATATACAAAAAAGGATTTCCTTTTAATTAAGGAAATCCTTTTGAAATCATTTCTTTGCAAGTGCTTCTCCACTTGCTTTTTTATAAAAATCTTTAAGTTTTTTCATAACCTTGCCGTGTACTGACTGAGCCGGATATTTACCTGATGCATTTTTGCTTCCTGCAGGTGTATCCATAAGTATTTCAATACCCTGGTCAATGTGGCTTACAGGATAGATATGGAACATACCTTCCTTAACCGCCTGACAGACTTCTTCCTTAAGCACAAGGTCGCTGACATTAGAAACCGGAATAAGCACACCCTGGTCTCCTGTAAGCCCTCTCTTCTTGCAAAGATCGAAGAATCCTTCAATTTTGTGAGTAACACCGCCGATAGCCTGAATTTCACCTTTCTGATTTACAGAGCCTGTAACGGCAATGCCCTGCTTGATAGGTATTTCTGAAAGGCTTGAAAGTATACAGTAAAGCTCTGTGCTTGATGCACTGTCGCCGTCAATACCGTTATAATTCTGTTCAAAGCAGATACGTGCGGTAAGTGAAAGCGGAAACTCCTGAGCATACATACTGCCAAGGTAGCCGCTGATAATCTGCACGCCCTTGTTGTGTGTAGGGCCGCTCATTTGTGCTTCTTTTTCGATGTTTACGATACCGCTTTTGCCAACATAAGTTGATGCAGTAATTCTTGACGGATTACCAAAGCTATAGCTACCCATATCAAGCACTGCAAGACCATTTATCTGACCAACCTTGCTGCCATCAGTATCAATCATGATAACTTCTTCTTCAAGCATTTCGCCAAGCTTTTCTTCATACATTCTCTGTCGGTATTCCTTTTCGGCAATAGCTTTTATAACGTATGTTCTGTCGGCCATTTCTTTTCCGTCAATTCGTGCCCAAGTATCAGCTTCTGAAAGTATTTCAGAAATTCTGTTGAAACGTGTTGAAAGTTTCTTCTGACTTTCAACCAGTCTTGAAGAATATTCTGTAAGTGCCGCAACTGCATCTGCAGTAAATGGCATAAGCTTTTCCTTATCAACGTATGATTTTACAAAGTGAGAAAAAGCAGTTATATTTTCATCATTTCTGTCCATTTCATAATCGAAATCGGCAAGAATTTTGAAGTATTTATCAAACTCTTCGTCATACTCACGAAGCATATCGTAGTAGTAGCTTGAGCCTATCATAATAACCTTAACATCAACAGGAATAGGTTCAGGCTTAAGAGAAGGTGCAGTAACTGCAAGCATCTGCTCACGTGACATTTCCATGGTGATTTCTCTTGTTTTAACAACTCTTCTCACTGCTTCCCAGCTATATGGGTTTGAAAGAATATCCTGGGCCTGAACAATGAGGTATCCACCATTTGCCTTATGGAAAAGACCTGCCTTGATTTTCATAAAGTCTGTTGTAAGGTTACCAAACTCACTGTCATATTCAATTTCACCCATAAGGTTTGAATATGTCGGGTTAAAATCAAGCACAACCGGTGCACCAACATTTTCGCTGTTGTCTACAATAAGGTTTACTTTATATTTAAGAGTAACATCTTCTGTCTGCTTTTTGCCAAGAAGAGGCATAATTGACGCCATACCCTCTTCTTCTTCAACCTCAGTTGGAATAAACTGATCGATATTTTCAAGTACATCTTCCTGAACTGCCTGAATATACTTAATTACTCTTTCGTAATTTTTATATTTTTCCTGAACTGTGTTTACGTGGTGGCCGATAGCAAACATGCCAACCTTGTAATCAAGGTCATCAATAGCTTTTTTAAGTTCCTTTTCGTCATCTTT
>JAFYQL010000102.1 GCA_017547125.1 Bacillota bacterium | reverse complement strand
TATAAGTTTTTTCGCCTTCAAAATAGACTTCGCACATCTGCCTGATTTTTTTGATGCATCTTTTAGCCTGAAAAAGCTGTTCTTCAAGCCATTTTTTCATTTTATTATATTTTCTTTTATCTACAACCGTTTCAAATTCACTTTCAAAACTTACGCCGGTAATCTGCGCAACAATAGTTTCATTCATTGTACTGCATTCCCCCTGACTATTATTATATCTTTATAATAATATTAAAATATGAATGCAATATTTACGTTTTATTAAATATATGGAAATAATTTGTAAAGAATTTCTTAATTTTTCCTTTTTAAGCAAAATAAAATGGCTGTGCTTTTATCACAGCCATAAATTTCAGTTGCCCATTTTACTGTTTGCAAATACAAAGCCTATCTTAACACAGTCGATACCTATAACCATAGTGTAATCTTCTGTTTCATAAATCATAGGCTCGCCGCCTTTTTTTACAACAACGGCATTATTAACTCTTTCGCCTTCAAGCCAGTATGCAAGAAAACAGAAATCGCCTTCTCTTTTAATTGTCCAGTTGTAATCAAGCAAAGGCTTAACAAAAAATTCTTCATCACAACCAAAATATTTAAAAAGTCTGCTGTTAAGGTTTATAAAATCTGCCACCATATCGCTTTTTACTGCTTCTGCTTTAACTTCAGGCTCAGCAGCCTTAACAGGTGCAGTTACCTTTGTTGAAACAGCAGATTTATTTTTAGCCTTATTGGACTTCTTTTTACCCATAAATAGTTCCTCCCGAAAAAACAATCTCTATATATGGTATCATTTTCAGAGATATTTTTCAAGATATCTGCCCGTATATGAAGCCTTGTTTTTAACGATATCTTCAGGCGTGCCAGTTGCAACAACCATACCGCCGCCGTCTCCGCCTTCAGGACCAAGGTCAATGATATAGTCGGCAGTTTTGATAACATCAAGGTTATGCTCAATAACAACCACTGTATTTCCGCCTTCTGTAAGACGCTGGAGGATATCAGTAAGCTTGTGTACGTCTGCAGTATGAAGGCCCGTTGTAGGCTCATCAAGGATATACACTGTTTTGCCTGTACTCTTTCGGCTAAGCTCAGTTGCAAGCTTAACTCTCTGTGCTTCCCCACCTGAAAGAGTTGTTGAAGGCTGGCCAAGTTTTACGTATGAAAGACCAACATCATAAAGTGTCTGAAGTTTCACTTTGAGTTTAGGAAGGTTTTCAAAGAACTTGAGAGCCTCTTCAACTGTCATATCAAGCACATCTGAAATACTCTTGCCCTTGTACTTAACTTCAAGTGTTTCTCTGTTATATCTCTTGCCGCCGCAAACCTCACAAGGCACAAAAATATCAGGAAGGAAATGCATTTCTATCTTGATAATACCATCGCCGCCACAGGCCTCACATCTTCCGCCTTTTACGTTAAAACTGAATCTGCCCTTCTGATAGCCGCGCATTTTTGCTTCTGCAGTTTGTGCAAATACGTCTCTTATAAGATCAAAAAGCCCTGTGTATGTGGCAGGGTTGCTTCGTGGTGTTCTGCCTATCGGTGACTGGTCGATATTGATAACTTTGTCAAGTTTTTCAATACCAAGCATTTCCTGATGTGCTGCAGGTTTAAGCTTTGCACGGTTTAAGTCTCTTGCAAGGCGTTTATAAAGTATTTCATTTACAAGTGAGCTCTTGCCGCTGCCGCTTACACCCGTTACGCATGTAAACACACCCATCGGGATATCCACATCAACATTTTTAAGGTTGTTTGCAGATGCTCCTTTTATTGAAATAAATCCGTTTTCGGCATTTCTTCGTACCTTCGGAACAGGAATAAATTTCTTTCTGCTTAAATACTGTCCCGTAAGGGATTCTTCACAGTTTCTTATTTCGTCAACTGTACCGCAGAAAACAACATTACCGCCCTCTGAGCCCGCACCGGGACCGATATCAACGATATAGTCGCTTTCAAGCATAGTATCTTCGTCGTGCTCAACAACTATAAGTGAGTTGCCGATGTCACGAAGATGCTTAAGGGTTCCTATAAGCTTGTCATTATCTCTCTGATGAAGACCAATGCTTGGCTCATCAAGAATATAAATAACACCCACAAGACCACTGCCTATCTGTGTTGCAAGACGGATTCTCTGTGATTCACCGCCCGAAAGTGTACCTGCTGTTCTTGAAAGAGTGAGATAATCAAGGCCAACTGCAATAAGGAAATCAATTCTTGCATTTATTTCCTTAAGTATCTGACCTGCTATCATTTCATCACGGCTGCTGAGTTCGATATTTTCAAAGAACTTCTTTATTTCCTTTATTGAAAGGTCTGTAACCTGTGAAATATTCTTTCCGCCAACTGTTATGGCAAGCACTTCAGGTTTTAATCTCTGACCGTGACAAACAGGACACATAGTGTTTGTCATATACTCTTCATATTCTTCGCGCATAGATTCGGAGGTTTCATTATATCGTCTCTGAAGGTTATTTATAACACCTTCAAAGCTATAATCGTATGTCCCCACGCCTCTTGCGTTTTTGTATGTGATACGAAGTTTTTCGCCCTTAATGCCATAGAAAATAATATCTTTAATTTTTTCCGGAAGGTTTTCAAAAGGCTCATCAAGTGAAAATCCATATTTTTCTGCAAGTGCATCAAAAAGCACCCTTGTCATACTGTCTTCGTTGCCTGCAGAGCCATATCCCGGAGCCGTAATAGCACCCTGGATAATTGAAAGCTTAGGGTTTGGCACAACAAGCTCAGGGTCAAACTTCATCTGCATACCAAGGCCCATACACTCAGGACAGGCACCGCTTGGGTTATTGAATGAGAATAATCTCGGCTCAACTTCGCTTAATGATATGCCACAGTCAGGGCAGGCAAAATTCTGGCTGAAAACCATATCTTCGCCGTCAATGATATTTACCACAAGAAGTCCGCCCGTAAGCGCCATAACTGTTTCGATAGACTCTGTAAGTCTTTTCTGTATGCCGTCACGGATAACAAGTCGGTCAACAACTATTTCGATAGTGTGCTTTTTATTCTTATCAAGGGTTATTTCTTCGCTTAATTCATAAATTATACCGTCAATTCTGACACGCACATAACCGCTTTTTCTTGCATCTTCAAGAAGCTTTACGTGCTCGCCCTTTCTTCCCCTTACAACAGGAGCAAAAAGCTGTATTTTTGTTCTGTCGGGAAGCTCACATATCTGGTCAACAATCTGATCTATTGTCTGCTTTTTGATTTCCTTTCCGCATTTCGGACAGTGCGGAATACCAATACGCGCATAAAGAAGACGCAGATAGTCATAAATTTCTGTAACTGTGCCTACTGTTGAACGCGGGTTGTTGTTTGTTGTTTTCTGGTCGATTGAAATTGCCGGAGAAAGACCTTCAATGTAGTCAACATCAGGCTTTTCCATCTGCCCGAGAAACTGTCTTGCGTAGGAAGAAAGTGACTCAACATATCTTCTCTGACCTTCGGCATAGATGGTGTCAAAGGCAAGTGAGCTTTTGCCGCTGCCGCTGACTCCTGTGAAAACAACAAGCTTATCCCTTGGTATTTTCAAATCTATATTTTTAAGGTTATGCTCTCTTGCACCCTTAATTATAATTTCATTTTTTGCCAATTTTTTCACCTCTACTGCAGCATAAGTTTTTTAAGCTCAACAATCTTGTCTCTCAGCTGTGCAGCCCTTTCAAACTGAAGATCTCTTGCTGCCGCTTTCATTTCCTTATCTAACTTATTAACTGCACTCTTAAGTTCATCATTATTCATGCTTTCAGGCGCTTTTTTGAAGCCAAACTGATCCTTCTCCTCTTCAACCGATTTTGTAGCCTGAATGATATCATAAACTTTTTTCTTTATTGTCTGCGGAATAATACCGTGCATTTCGTTATATTCCTGCTGAATTGTTCTTCTTCTGTTTGTTTCTTCTATGGCACGCGCCATTGAGTCTGTAACAACATCGGCATACATTATTACGCGTCCCTTGGCATTACGTGCGGCACGTCCTATGGTCTGGATAAGAGATGTTTCGGAACGAAGGAAACCCTCCTTGTCAGCATCAAGTATTGCCACAAGTGAAACCTCAGGAATGTCAAGGCCTTCACGAAGAAGGTTGATGCCTACAAGAACATCAAATACGTCAGTTCTTAAATCTCGTATTATTTCAAGTCGCTCAAGGGTATCGATGTCACTATGAAGGTATCTTACTCTCACTCCCGCCTCACGAAGATAGTCAGTAAGTCTTTCTGCCATCTTCTTTGTAAGCGTTGTCACAAGGACCTTATCGCCCATTTCAACAGTCTTGTTTATTTCTCCAAGAAGATCGTCAATCTGGCCTTCAACAGGCTTTAAAGTAACCTCAGGGTCAAGAAGGCCTGTTGGTCGTATAATTTGCTCTGCAGTCTGCTCAGAGTGTTCTGCCTCATATTTTGCAGGTGTTGCAGATACAAAAAGCATCTGATTTATTTTGCTTTCAAATTCTGCAAACTTAAGCGGTCTGTTGTCAAGTGCTGACGGAAGACGGAAACCAAAATCAACAAGAGTTGTTTTTCTTGATTTGTCGCCTTCATACATCGCTCTTATCTGCGGAACAGAAACATGGCTTTCATCTGCAATAATAAGAAAATCATCAGGGAAGAAATCTATAAGTGTTGAAGGTGTACTTCCTGCCTCTCTTAATGCAAGATGTCTTGAGTAGTTTTCAATACCTGAGCAATAGCCCATTTCTCTCATCATTTCAAGGTCATAATGAGTTCTCTGTTCAAGACGTTGCGCTTCAAGAAGCTTGTCTTCGCTTTTAAGTTTTTTAAGCTGATCTTCAAGTTCTTCTTCAATTCTGTGCAGAGCAATATTCATTTTTTCAGGCAAAGTGATGTAATGTGACGCAGGGAAAATGCTGACGTGATTTCTCTCGCCTATTATTTTGCCCGTAAGCACATCAATTTCCGTAATTCTGTCTATTTCGTCACCAAAAAATTCAACTCTTATGGCACTGTCACTGTTCATAACAGGGAAAATTTCCACAACGTCGCCTCTCACACGGAAAGTACCGCGCTGAAAGTCCATATCATTTCGGTCATACTGAATATCTATCAGTTTTCTCAGCACATCATCTCTGTCCCTTATCATACCCGGACGGAGAGAAAGCATCATTTCCTTATAGTCATCAGGCTCACCCAAGCCATATATACAGGAAACACTGGCAACTATAAGCACGTCTTTTCTTTCGATAAGTGCCGCAGTTGCAGAATATCTGAGTTTATCAATTTCGTCATTGATAGCCGAGTCTTTTTCGATATATGTGTCTGTGCTTGGCACATAGGCCTCCGGCTGATAATAGTCATAGTAGGATACAAAGTATTC
>JAFYQL010000101.1 GCA_017547125.1 Bacillota bacterium | reverse complement strand
AGGCTTGTGACGGTGCTGATTTTGTGCTTCATAATGCGGCGTTAAGCTCAGTTGTGCCGAGCATGGAAAACCCTGAGCTTTACAGAAAAGTAAATGCAGGCGGCATGGAAAATATGCTTTCTGCTGCGGTAAAAAGCGGTATCAAAAAGTTTGTTTTTGCATCAAGTGCCGCAGTTTACGGCGATGCAGGCAAAAGAATTGCCGTTGAAGGAGAAGAAGGAAATCCTCTTTCCGTATATGCCGAAACAAAGGCAGAAAACGAAAAACAGGCAAAGAAATATGCTGAAAAATATGGTCTTGATGTATATGGCCTTAGATATTTCAATGTTTACGGCAAAAGACAGAAGCACGATTCTCCATACAGTGCAGTGATACCAAACTTTATGCACAAGCTTTTAAGTGGTCAGCAGGCAAGAATAAATGGCGATGGTCAGCAGACAAGAGATTTTGTGTATATCGAAGATGTGGTGCAGGCAAACCTTAAGGCGTGCCTTGCGGACAGCAAGTATTCCGGTGAAGTTTTTAATGTTGCCGGCGGAAAAGAAATAAGCATACTTGACTTATATAAATGTATTGCTGTTGCCCTTGAAACAGAAAAAGAGCCTTTCTTCGGTCCTGCAGTAAACGGCGATGTAAGATTTTCCTGTGCAGATGTTTCAAAGGCTGAAAAAATGCTTGGCTATAAGGCGCAGTTTGGTTTTGAAGAGGGTATAAAGGCCTCTGTTGAATGGTATAAAGAAAATATTTAAATAAAAGCGGTGTATCTTTCGATATATCGCTTTTTTGTTTTGTATTTCCAGCTGACAAAATGGTGCTTTTATTTACTTTTTGCTTATAGAGTGCTACAATATAATAGTTAAAGTCTGTGAATTTTTAGGGTGATATAATGACTGATATAAGACGAAAAAATAAATTTATAAATGTAATGGAAATAGCAGCAAATGTGCTTGGTATGGCATTTTTGTTTACGCTTATGTGGTTTTTATTCTACAGATACAACCTTGAGGCGGGTTTCCTTTATAAAAAAGGAACAGCGGTGCTTATTTTTATATATTCCGTACTGTTTTTTCTTTTCACAAGCCTTTACGGAGGACACAATATTGAGTATTATCGCACATCCGAAATAATATACTCACAGTGTCTTTCAATGGTTATTGTAAATTTTATCACATGGCTTCAGGTTTGTCTTATTGATAGACGAGTTGTGGTATTCTGGCCATTTATACTGCTTACAGTGTGGGACGGACTTTTCATACTTTTTTGGTCGGTGTGGAGCATACAGAGATTCAGAAGAAGAAATGTGCCAAGATCAATGACTGTTTTGTACCGCGGAGAAGTGCCTGCTGAACTTGAAGAAAAACTCAGCCACTATCGCTACAAATACAGAGTTAAAAACCATATAGATACTGTATGTGGATACGAAAAGATAGTTGAACAACTTGACGTAAACGATGGCGTACTTATGGGCGACATTGACCCTGATCTTAAAAACAGAATTATAAAATACTGCTTCGAAAGAAAAATGCCGGTATGTGTTGTGCCTAATGTTTCTGAAATTGTTCTTAGAAGTGCTTATGTAATAAGCCTTATCGACAGACCTATGTTTATCTGCAAAAAAGGCGAGCTTTCACTTATTGACGAATTTATAAAACGCTGCTTCGATATTGTGGTTGCAGGTGTTGCCCTTGTACTTACAGCACCACTTATGCTTGTGGTTGCAGTGGCAATCAAGCTTTATGACAGAGGTCCTGTTTTGTACAAACAGACAAGACTTACTATAAATGGTGCAACTTTTGAACTTTATAAATTCAGAAGTATGATTGTTGATGCAGAAAAGGACGGTGTTGCACGTCTTGCAAAAGCAAACGACAGCAGAATTACACCAATCGGCAAATTTATAAGAAGTACACGTATTGACGAACTTCCTCAGCTTATAAATATACTTAAAGGCGAAATGTCCATAGTAGGCCCTAGAGCTGAAAGACCTGAAATTGCTGCACAGTATGAAAAGGATATTCCTGAATTTGCATACCGCCTTAAAGTGAAGGCAGGCCTTACTGGCTATGCACAGGTGCTTGGCAGATATAACACAACTCCATACGATAAGCTTATGTGGGACCTTATGTATATCGAAAGCTACTCTTTATTTATGGACCTTAAGATAATAATGATGACTGTGAAGGTATTGTTTATGCCGGAAAGCACAAGCGGTGTGGGCGAAAATGACATTACTGCACAGAAAAACTATGATTACGAAGAAAAGCAAGGTGAAAAAATTGGCTAAAAAGAAAACTGTTGTTAAAAAAACAAATAAAAAAGCTGATAAAGAACTGATAATGCTTATCCCTATTATATTTTTGCTTACAGTATTTATGTTCTGCGTTAGGGCACAGGCTGTTCCGGGAAGGATTGGCGGATTTTTCTGGGAAGGAAATGCAGAATATATAGGCGATGTATTTGCATATTTCAGAATGCACGTATTTGTGCTTGTTACGGTTTTGTTTGGTATTTATTTTGTTTTCAGTATATTTTCAGGCGATGCAAAGGTGGATAAGCACAAAGTATATATACCTATGGCTGTATATTCAGCGATGGTTGTGGTTTCATACCTTGCTGCAGAATATAAAAATGTTGCACTTTGGGGATATGTTGAAAGATATGAAGGTACAGTTACACTTATCTGCTATATGATTCTTCTTTTTTACACAATAAATTCCGTAAGAAGTGAAAAAGCAGTTAAGCTTACATTCAAGTGCTTTATGGTTGCATGCCTTGTGCTTGGTATCTGGGGTGTTTTTCAGACATTTGGTCTTAAGGTTGAAAAACTTCCGACATTTCTTTGGGTGCCAAAGAGCCTTGTAGACAGTGTTAGTGCTATTACAGGTAAAATTTCAGGTAGCCCTGTTACATGGTTCTTTGGAAATCAGAACTACTCATCATTTTTTATGGTGTTCCCGATATGCATTTCAGCAATGAGCTGTATAGCAGAAGTAGACACAAAGAAAAAGATTATGTATGCGGCACTTTCAGGTCTTATGATGTTCTGCCTCTGGAGGGCAGAATCTATGGGCGGTATGGTTGGCTTTGCGGCTGCAGTGCTTTTTGCAGCTGTTCT
>JAFYQL010000100.1 GCA_017547125.1 Bacillota bacterium | reverse complement strand
AGTAACGAATTCAGCTGGTTTATCTTCGTCAACTACCAGGTTGCCTTCAGCATCTTCTTTATAGTAAACAACTTTTACTGCAGGGATCGCTGCATCAGTAGTTTCGCCTTTACCGCAGTTGATGAAGTCGAAGCCTTCAGGCTGTTCGCCCCAAACGCCCATTTCTTCATATTTGTTGTCCAGAGCCATTTCTCTAAGATTATCATAATCCACAAAGCTATGATTATGGCTGATACCGCAGTCAACTTTTGTAGTAATCTTATCTTCATGAACTTCTGCAGAATTATCAAATACCTTACCTTCGTAATCTTCAGGTTCGATTACAGGTACGATAGTTGTTGTGCTTTTATCTACTGTTGTAACTTCAGAAAGTGCTGCTTTTACAACGCGTTCAATTTCTGTAACTGTTACTGTAGTGCCGCCTTCGATTTCAGTTGTTTTTTCAAATTCGCCTGTAGCAGAGCCTGTTGTTTCTTCGCCCTGTTTCAGCTCCACTTTCACTTCAGGAAGGTCTGCATTTGCCAAATCTTCTGCAGTTGCATCGCCTGTTGCTACTGTTGTTTCTTCACCGTCTTCCACAACTTCTTCAGCCACAACGTTGCCTTCTGCATCTTTATCTACAGTTACTTTTTCGTAATATGTGCCTTCAAATGTTGCTTCAGAATCTTCTGTTGATTCATCCCATGAAGCTTCTGTTTCAGTTTCTGTAACTTCCTGTGAAGTACCGTCTGTGTTTACTGTGATAGTTACAGTTACCTTGCCGCTTGTGGCTGGGTCTTCTTCTGTACCGCTGCCGCTTGCAGGAATATCTTCTGTATTTGTAGTTGTTGTACTTCCGTCAGGATTTGTAACTGTTTCAGCAAATGCATTAAAAGCCATACCCATTGAAAGAGTTGCTGCCATTGCCATTGCTATTGCACGTTTTGCCTGTTTATTTTTTGCCATATATATACCTCCCTAAAAAGTAGTTTTCTATCATCTATGGCATCATTATACATCTCACCGGTTACAGAATCGGTTACATTTTGAACAAAAACTTGCATTTCACATATTAAATTTAAAAAATTGTAATTTCTTATTAAAAAAAGCACACATATCCAGGTATGTGTGCTTTCATAATTATTATTTTTTGTAATACATTTTTCCTGCTTCCATTTCTTCTCCGTCACTTTCAAGAAGCTGAGAAACAGTTACAAGCTGATACCCTTCTGCAATAAGTGCAGGTATTGCTTTTTCCATTGCATCAACAGTTGTCGGGTAAAGGTCGTGACAAAGCACAATTGCTCCGTCTGCAGCAGTCTGCATTATGTGCTTATACACTTTGTCGGCATCTTTATTTTTCCAGTCAAGTGTATCCACAGACCAGTTTACCATAGTAATTCCAAGTTCTTTTGCCTTGGCTGAAACCTCATCGTTATATGATCCATATGGCGGTCTCAAAAGCACAGGGTCAACTTCTGTAAGGTTATAGATAACGGCTCTTGTATTCATTATCTGATCATTAAGTTCCTGATCGCCAAGTTTTGTAAGCTGACGATGACTCCAGCTATGGTTAGCTATTTCGTGGCCTTCATTTGCCATTCTTTCAACTGTTTCAGCACGTTTATCAACCATGTTTCCTACAAGGAAGAATGTCGCTTTTCCGCCGTACTCTTCAAGTATATCAAGAAGTCTGTCGGTATGGGCACTTGGACCGTCATCAAATGTAAGGGCAATCATAGGCTTGTCTTCTTCGACTTCAGGCTCTTCAATTTTTATTTCAACTGACGCTTCTGTTGTGTTTTCAATTTCATCTTCGCCCTTTTCTTCCCACACTTCAGGGTTTTCCAAAATGTCTTCCATTTCTTCATATGTAAAAAGAAGTGTTTTTGTTCCCTCTGACATAGGAAGGTATGCGCCTCTTTCAAGCACTATTTCTATGCCTTCGTGCGTGATAACCCAGTTATCAAGTATATGCTTGTTGACATCATCTTCTTCGATGCCAGCTCTTTCAACAGTCATTTCTGTAAGTATTTCCTTGCCGTCTTCAACAAGAATATCTTCAAGCTCAACAACTCGTCTCTTTTTAATGTCTGCATTGAAGGTTACCGCCACATCTTCAGGATGTGCCATATACGGCATATCAAAGATACCGTTCATCTTGATGCCGGCATAGCGGTTATTTATAAGGTAACTGTTATATTCAACTGTAAGTTCTGCTGGCTCATCATCATTTCTGCCCTGAAGCATTCTGATGTAGTCGTCAACAGTTTCGCTCATCCACTCGTCCATTTTTTTCTTGAGTGGCTCAATATCTGTAACCGGATAAAGTATACGTGCAACAAGAGTATTTTCCATATGGATATATGTTGCACTATCTCCATATTCCCTTATAGGTGTAGGAATCACTTCAATTTCGGAAACATATTCCTCAAGTGTAGGTGTTTCAATATTTTCTTCAGTTTCGTTATTATCTATATTTTCTTCAGCTGCAAAAACATCTTCAGCAACTTCGTTATTTGTTTTATCAGTACATCCGCAGAATAAAAAAGCTGCAGATAAAATTAAACAGAATATTCTTTTTTTCACCAGGTGGTTCTCCTTAAACTTGCATTTGTGTAAAATACACAATAATACAATATATTCTATAATGCAAAAAATCAATTACAAATATCTTAAGTCACAACATTTTTTCACTTTAACGCAAAAAAGGTTGCACCACAGAAAAAAGTGTGCTAAATTAAATTCTATATACAATATGTATTAAATAAAATACATTTGAACGAGGTAATTGGACATGATGCACTTAATGTTTTCTTCAAACCAGGTCATTACTGTCGTTGGTGTCAATTTTTCAGAAAAAGACAGCAGCATTTTTGGTGATGCCACTAAACAGTAACATTAAGTGATAAAAATACAAAACAATACCTATTCTTTTATCACAAAGTATCTGTCAACGGCAGCACACAGCTGTCGTTT
>JAFYQL010000099.1 GCA_017547125.1 Bacillota bacterium | reverse complement strand
TATGCACTTCCTTAGCACCGTTATCATACAGGAAATCTACCGTGCCTTTGAGCTGAGTTCCTCTTACAATAGAGTCATCAACAAAAAGAAGCTTTTTGCCTGCTATAAGTTCCGGTACCGGAATCTGTTTCATTTTTGCCACCTGATTACGTATTCTCTGATTGTTTGGTGTAAATGAACGTGACCAGGTTGGTGTATATTTTACGAAAGGACGGGCAAAAGACATGCCGCTTTCCTTTGAATAGCCTATAGCGTGAGGCACACCGGAATCAGGAATGCCTGCCACATAGTCAACCTCAGGCAATGTGCCTGCTGCCCTTTCGTTGCGTGCCATAATTTCGCCGTTACGGTATCTCATCATCTCAACATTTCTGCCTTCATAGTTTGAGTTAGGATAGCCGTAATAACTCCAGAGAAAAGCACAAACCTTCATTTCTTTTCCCGCCGGAGATATAGTTTCCATTCCGTCTGCTGTAATACGTACTATTTCGTGAGAACCAAGTTCGTGTACTGTTTCATATCCAAGCTTTGTATATGCAAAAGCTTCAAATGAAACACAGTATCCATCTTCACATTTTCCTACAAGCATAGGAATTCTGCCCATTTTATCACGGGCTGCATAGATACAATCTTCAGTCATAATAAGTATTGATGCTGAACCTTCTATCTTTTCCTGTGCGTGAAGAATACCTGATACAAAATCATCTTTCTGGTTTATAAGCGCTGCTATAAGTTCAGTATCGTTTACCCTGCCGGAACTCATCGCCATAAACTGATGTCCGTGGTCTGAAAAATACTGGTCAATAAGCTCATCAGCATTTCTTATAATACCGATGGTTGATATTGCATAAAGACCAAGATGAGAACGTACAAGCAATGGCTGTGGATCAGAGTCGCTTATACAGCCAATTGCAATATGTCCCTCAAAGTCAGCCATATCCTTTTCAAACTTTGTTCTGAAAGGTGTGTTCTCAATATTATGAATCTGTCTCTGGAAACCTTTTTTAGCATCATAAACTGCCATACCGCCTCTTCTTGTACCAAGATGAGAATGGTAGTCTACGCCAAAGAAAACATCCAGTACGCAATCCTGTTTTGAGATTGCTCCAAAAAATCCACCCATTATTGGTTACCTCCCATTAGTTTTACACTCTGCTGATTAAGCGAAAAACAATTCTGAAAGTGTCATTGGGTCAATATATTCGCCGTCTTTGTATACTCTCATGTTGCCTGATGCAACTTCGTCAATAAGCATAACTTTGCCGTCTGCATCATAGCCGAATTCAAACTTGATATCATCAAGAACCAGGCCTTTTTCTTTAAGGTCATCAGCAACAATCTGTGTAATCTGCTGTGTCATTGATTTGATATCTTCATACTGTTCATCTGTCATAATGCCAAGTGCAACAAGTGCGTCTTTTGTGATGAGCGGATCGCCAAGTTCATCATTTTTGATTGTTGTTTCAACATAAGCAGGAAGGTCTGCACCTGCTTCAATATACTGACCATAACGACGTAAGAAGCTGCCTACTGCTTTGTGACGGCAGATAACTTCAAGACCTTCGCCAAAAACTTTGCCAGGAAGAACTTCCATAGTTGTATCTTCAAGGCTTGCATTTACATAATGTGTTTTAATGCCAGCTGCATTGATTTTTTCAAAGAAATAAATTGACATTCTGAGGTTAACATCGCCAACACCTTCAATTGTAAGGCCTACTGAGTTTTCGCCCGGATCAAATACGCCGTCTTTACCTGTACAATCATCTTTAAATTTTAAAAGGTAGTTGCCGTTATCAAGTGCATATACATCTTTTGTTTTACCTGTGTAAACATGTTTCATTGTCAATTCCCCCTAAATACTATAAAAAATATATTTAAAATCAATTGTTATCCGTTAATTTCAGCCTGAAGCTTAGCTTCTTTTTCTGCAATCTGTGCTGCCATTTCTTCTCTTGCTGCATCAAGCTTTGCTGCAAGGTCATCATCAGCCACTGCAAGAATCTGTGCTGCAAGAACTGCCGCATTTTTAGCTCCGTTAATAGCTACTGTTGCCACCGGAATACCGCTTGGCATCTGAACTGTTGCAAGAAGTGCATCAAGACCATCCATTGCTCCGCCCTTCATAGGAATACCGATAACAGGAAGAGTTGAGTTTCCTGCAAAAGCACCTGCAAGGTGAGCCGCCATACCTGCTGCACAAATTAAAACACCAAATCCGTTAGCACGGGCATTTTTAGCAAACTCTGCCGCTTCAGCCGGTGTGCGGTGTGCACTGAGTATATGTGCCTCATAAGGTATACCAAATGCATCAAGCTGAGCACATGCACCTTTAACTACTGGCCAATCAGAGTCTGAACCCATGATTACTGCTACTTTTTTCATCATTTACACGCTCCTTAATTTGGTTGGTTGCATCTTTTTTTCAAAAACTTTTATTATTTTTTATTATTTTTAAGAAAAATACGCACCTAAATAAAAGGTGCTACCTCTTAACCCATTTTTCATTATAACTCATTTTTTTACCAGTAGCAATTGATAATACCTTTATGGTAATTTTTTGTAAAATTTATTAAAAAACTACAAAAAAACTACATTTATATGTGCAAAATTGATTTTCAGTCAAATTTATTTTTAAAAAATTCCATCAAAAAAGAGAAGCCTTGTGCATGCTCCTCTGTTTTTTTGGTTATTTGTGATATCTGTTTGCCATTATGATTTTTTCTGCTGCTTTTTCAGATATTTTTCTTTCGTTGCCACACCGCCTCTGATATGCCTTTCTGCCTTATTAACCTCAAGCACACGCCTTACGCTCTTTGCAAGGTCGGGGTCAAGTTTTTCAACACGGTCGGTTATGTCTTTATGCACAGTGCTTTTTGATATGCCAAAAAGCTTTGCTGTCTGTCTTACGGTGGCATTGCAGCTGATTATATAGTTTGCCACTTCAATGGCTCTTTCTTCTATGTATGTCTTCAAACCAAGCACTCCCAAATTAAGTTATCTTGGTTATGTATATGCTCTGCACATCCAAAGTATGAAACAAGGAATAGGAATAAGTTTTTTTGCATAAAACAAGTGCATAAATTATATTTTATACATTTTCTGCAAACAACATCAAATTCTCACTGAAATTCAGCATTTTCAAGGCTTTTTCACTCAAATTAAACTTGCATTATTCCCAAAAGCAGTATAAAATGTTAAAGTTATTGCATATTTTGTGAACTTATAATGTATAAAGAGGACAGCTATGAACTTATTAAAAGACAAAAGATTTTTCAAATTTTTAATTCCGTCACTCATCGGTGCATTTTTATTTGTAACGCCAATAAAGGCTGACGGAAACTTCACAATTCCTATTGCCATTGTGGCAAACGCACTTCTTGATATTATGGGAGATGCAACGCTTACAATTATATGGGTGCTTATTTCTCTCAGCACAATACTCACTTTGATACACAAAGCAGTGGGCATTTCTTTCCTTAAAAAGAACCCTAAGCTTGATAGTCTCTTCCGTGTAAAAGGCTTCTGGCTTGCTATCCGTATCATTGGTTTTGTATTTGCCAATATGATTTACTTCAACATCGGTCCTGAATATATCATAGGCGGTGCAACAGGCGGAATGGTTATCAATGACCTTATCCCGATCCTTGTTTGTGTATTCCTTCTTGCAGGTATTTTGCTTGCACTTCTTCTTAACTATGGTCTTCTCGACTTTTTCGGCGCACTTATGATAAAGCTTATGCGTCCTATATTTAACCTTCCTGGCAGAAGCGCATTAGACTGTGTGGCATCATGGTTAGGCGACGGCTCTATCGGTGTTCTTCTTACAAGCAGACAGTACGAAGAAGGCTTCTATTCAAAAAGAGAAGCAACAGTAATTGCCACAACATTCTCTGCAGTAAGCATCACATTCAGCCTTGTTGTTATCAGCCAGGTTAACCTTGAGGCAATGTTTGTTCCTTTTTATTTAGTAGTTTCCCTTGCAGGCATAGTGGCAGCTATTATTGTGCCAAAACTTCCGCCGCTTTCAAAGGTGCCTGATACATACTACACAAGCGTAAGCCACCGTGAAGATATTCCAAAAGGCATGTCTTCATTTAAATACGGTATGCAGCTTGCACTTAAAAAAGCAGAAAATGCACCTACTTTCAAAGACTTCGCAAGAGAAGGCATCGAAAACGTATTTGAAATGTGGTTCGGTACATTACCTGTAATTCTTGCAATGGGTACAATTGCACTTATCATCGCAGAATTTACACCTGTGTTCAGAATACTTGGTATTCCTTTTACATTTATATATAACCTTCTTCAGATTCCTGAAGCAGAGCTTGCAAGCCAGACAGTAATCGTTGGTTTTGCCGATATGTTCTTACCTAGCGTAATTGCAACATCTATCGAAAGCGACATCACAAGATTTGTTATTGCAGCAACAAGCGTAACTCAGCTTATCTATATGTCTGAAATCGGAAGTATCATTATGGGCAGTAAAATCCCTGTTTCATTAAAAGATCTTTTCATTATATTCCTTGAAAGAACTATCGTCACACTTCCGGTAATTGCAATTTGTGCACATCTTTTATTCTAAAACAAAAACACATATCCTTTTGGGATATGTGTTTTTTATTTTCCAAAATAATTTTTATAATCTTCTCTGCTTATATCATACAGATGACAAATATATTCTTCTGTCAGCACATCTTCAGGTGAGCCTGTTTTTTCTATCTTTCCTTCTTTTATGCAAAGCACCTTATCTGATATTTTTTTCGCCAGTTCAACCTCGTGCATTGAAAGAACAATTGCCGTTTTCTGATTTTTTGCCATATTTTTAAGCACAGACAACAGTTCAAGCTTATGTTTTATATCAAGAAAGCTTGTGGGCTCATCAAGCACAATAACAGACGGTTCCTGACAAATTGCCCTTGCAAGAATTACCCTTTGTTTCTGTCCGTCGCTTATGGCATTAAAATCTGTATCACGAAGTTCAAAGGTATGCACTAGTTTCATGGCATCTTCAACTTTTTTTCTGTCTTCTGCAGAAAGTATACCCATTCTGCCTGTATACGGATATCTGCCTGCAGATGCCACATCCCAGCAAGTCATTCCTTCTGTTTTCTGATGCATTGTTAAAACAAGTGCCATTTTTCTTGCCACATCTTTGCCCGAAAGGTTTTTCAAATCTTCACCCTGCAGAAACACAGTGCCGCTTACTGTTTCAAGCTGTGCTGCAATAGTTTTAAGCAATGTGGATTTTCCGCCTCCGTTAGGGCCTACCAATGTTACTATTTCGCCAGAGCCAATTTCTATATCAACTCCGTCCACAACTACATTCCCACGGTAACCGACTGACACATTTTCAGTTTTGATAATTTTGTTTTCTTTCATATCAATACCCTTTCTGACGTTTTATCAGCATATAAATTACCACAGGTGCACCAAACACAGCCGTAACAGAGCTGATGCTCACATCTGTAGGCGCAAACACTGTACGTGCAATCAAATCACATATAAGACAAAATGCTGCACCGCCAAAAAAGCATCCCGGTATCACCAAAATAGGCTTGGATGTTTTAAGCAGGCTTCTTATTAAATGAGGCACTGCAATACCCACAAAAGAAATTGGTCCGGCAAAAGCAGTTACACAGGCAGAAAGCAAGCCCGAAATTAAAATAAGACCAATTCTGAAAAGTTTTGTGTTAACCCCAACACTTTTTGCATAATTTTCTCCCTGCTGATATGCAGAAATAGGCTTTGACATTAAAAATGCCGCAAGAAGTGATGCCACAACAACCACTACAATAACCTTTATGTTTTCCCAGTCTATACCCGAAAAACTGCCCATTGACCAGTTGTGAAGGTTAACAATATCTGTATCCTTAGCAAAGGTAACCGCTATATCTGTTATTGCAGAGCATACATAGCCAATCATAACGCCGCCTATAATAAGCGCTGACATATTATCTGCCTTGCGTGAAAGCAGAAGAATAAATCCCATACATATCATAGAGCCTATAAATGACGCCAGAATCAGCACCGAAGAGCTTACTGCAATTCCGTTTCCAAGCAGAACAATCATAACAAGGGCAACCATCAGCTTTGCCCCCGAAGATATGCCCAAAACAAATGGTCCTGCAATTGGATTATGGAAAAATGTCTGCAGAAGAAAACCCGAAACAGACAATGCACCACCCAAAAGCATTGCGGCAAAAGCACGGGGCATACGTATTCCCCATATAATCTGATATGCAGTATCTTCAGCATGCATTCCGCGAAGAATTTCTAAAATATACTTCACCGAAATAGAAACACTTCCTGCACAGATATTCCATAAAAAAAGCATATCAATGGAAACGGAAATCAGCAAAAAACATATCACCCATCTGCGTATTCTGTTTTGATTTGTGTTGTCATTCAAGTGCATTTGTCAGCCCTTCTTTTTGTATAAACTAAAAGCCGAAGCCATCCAAAAGCAGATATCTCCGGCCAGAAATTCAAGCATTTAACTAAAAAAATTATATCATTGCCAATTTT
>JAFYQL010000098.1 GCA_017547125.1 Bacillota bacterium | reverse complement strand
TGCAGTTTCAAATGCGCCTTGCATTGTGTTTATAGATGAGATTGATGCTATAGGAAAAAGTCGTGACAATCAGATGGGATCAAATGACGAAAGGGAGCAGACATTAAACCAGCTTTTAAGCGAAATGGACGGCTTTGATGCATCAAAGGGTGTTGTTATACTGGGTGCAACAAACAGACCTGAGGTTCTTGATAAAGCCCTTTTAAGACCGGGCAGATTTGACAGAAGGGTGATAGTTGATAATCCCGACCTTACAGGTCGTGAACAGATACTTAAGGTGCATTCGAAGGGTGTGAAGCTTGACTGTGATGTTGATTTTCATCAGATTGCTCTTGCAACATCGGGAGGGGCAGGCGCTGACCTTGCCAATATAGTAAACGAGGCGGCACTAAGAGCGGTGCGTCTTGGCAGAGACAAGGTGACTCAGGCAGACCTTATGGAAGCCGTTGAAATAATAATTGCGGGCAAGGAAAAAAAAGACCGCATTATGAGTGAAAAGGAAAGAAGAATTGTATCATATCATGAGGTAGGACATGCTCTTGCGGCGGCATTGCAGAAAAACAGTCAGCCCGTGCAGAAAATAACCATCGTGCCAAGAACAATGGGTGCTTTGGGATATACTATGCAGATGCCTGAAGAAGAAAAATATCTTATGAGCAAGGACGAAATACTTGAGCAGATAGTGGTGCTTGTTTCGGGCCGTGCTGCTGAAGAAATAGCTTTTGACAGTATAACAACAGGCGCAAGCAATGATATAGAAAGAGCCACAAGCCTTGCGAGAAGTATGGTTGCACAGTATGGTATGAGCGAACGCTTCGGCATGGTTGGACTTGAAAGCATGCAGAATAAGTACCTTGACGGCAGAAATGTGATGAACTGCAGTGAAACAACTTCTGCGGCTATTGACGAAGAGGTTATGAAGATAATAAGCTCTGCATACGAAAAGGCCAAAGAGCTTCTTTCATCAAATAGAGATAGCCTTGATGAAATCGCTGAATTTCTTCTGGAAAAGGAAACTATCACGGGACAACAGTTTATGGAAATACTTAATAAAGAAAAATAATTTCGGATTTACACAAAATATATGTTATACTAAATGGGAAGCGATGTGCTTCTCATTTATTTTTGAAAAAAAGAGGATTTACATATGAAAAAATACAACTATGACGTGCTGCTTTTTGACCTTGACGGCACACTTACAGATTCAGTTGACGGCATACTTAATGCACTTTGGTATGCCTGTGAAGTAAACAATTTAAGAATACCACCAAAGGAAGAAATGCTTGAGTTTGTAGGTCCGCCTATGACAAACTCATTTTCACTTCATTTTGGTCTTGAAGGCGAAGCCAACGCAAAGGCTATCAAAGACTACAGAGTTTATTATGAAGATAAAGGATGGAAAGAAAACCGTGTTTATGACGGTGTTTTTGAAATGCTTGAAGAACTTAAAAGCAGAGGAAAAATACTTGGTCTTGCAACAAACAAGCCGCAGCATTCTATGGGCTGGATAATGGAATATTTTGGTCTTGATAAGTATTTTGACTTTATGGGCGGAAGTGACGAAAAGGTTGGCAGAAACGGCAAGTCAAAGGTTATTGACTTTACGCTTGAAAACCTTGGCATCACAGACAAGAGCAGAGTTGTTATGATAGGCGACAGAAAGTATGACACAGAAGGCGCTTTAAAATCAGGAGTTGATGCCATAGGCGTAGAGTATGGCTACGGAACAAAAGAAGAGCTTATCGCTTCAGGTGTTATTGATACAGTTAAAACACCTATGGAACTTTGCGAAATACTTTAAGGGGAAAATGTAATGATAAAACTTATTTGCAGTGATATGGACGGAACTCTTGTAAGGGACGGCGGAAGCGACCTTCCTGAGGGCTTTGCAGACCTTGTGAGAGAACTTAAAAAAAGAGGAATACTTTTTGCGGCAGCCAGCGGCAGACCATACTCAAGCATAAAACATCTTTTCAGAGAAGTTGCTGATGACATCATTTATATATGCGAAAGCGGAAGCTTTGTTATTGATAAGGGCGAGATTATATACAGCAAATGCATTGAAAGAGGTCAGATGGAAGAGATACTTGGCGAAATGCGAAATGCAGGCGGCGGAGATTATTTTGCATCGGGCATAAAAAGGGCATATTGCGAAAAAGACAACACTACAATGAGCAACTGGCTTAAAAATGATTACAAGACAGATGTTATATGCGTTGAAGATATTCTCAAGGTTGATGATGAGATAATTGAGCTTGAGTTTTATGACGAAAAAGATGCCGTTGGTGTTATAGGCGAAGAGTTTATGAAAAAATATGACGGCTCAAATGGTGTTAAGGCTATGGATGCCGGTTATATGTGGGTTGTGTGTATAAGAAGTGACGCCGGAAAAGGCGAAGCAGTTAAGGCTGTTTGCGAAAAATACGGAATCAAGAAGGAAGAAGTAATGTCTTTTGGCGACAGTCAGAATGATATAGATATGCTTCTTGCATCAGGCGAAAGCTATGCTATGGAAACTGCAAGAGATGAAATAAAAAAATGTGCAAAATATACTGCACCAAACTGGGAGCACGATGGTGTGGGAAATACTATAAGAAAAGTATTGGGAATTTAAAAAAGACGAGTCAATTAAGACTCGTCTTTTATTATTTCATTTTTTCAAGAAGCTTTGCAAATTTATAATACAAAATTGCAGTAAATGCAGGAATAACGGCAATATAAACCACCACATCTGTGAATGAAAATGATGAATAGCCTACAATTTCTTCAAACTCAAAAACATATCTGAAAAGTATGCCTGCTGCCGTAAGTATAAGCATAACAGGGTAGATAAGCTTTTTCTTTCTTGTGCCGTAAAGTGCCGCAAGCCCTAAGGCTACTGTGCCGTAAGACCCAACAACAAGCAGTGCTTTGCCCAATGTGAGCGGTGTCATAGGAAATATGAAACAACCTGCCAAAACTGTGAATATAAGCATAAGCAGCTTTGCTGCAGCAGGATTCATAGCGGCATTGGCTTTGCCCACGCTTTGTTGCTTTGAAAGTGATTTGTAGAAAAATATAAACGTCACAAATATTATTGCAATTCTTGTAAATGGGTTTAAATTAGCCAATTAGTTTATTCTCCTCAATTTGCCTGTAATTTCTTCAGGAACAATTTTGTAAATAAGAGCAGCAGGGCCGGCCTTTTTAATATGCTCCATACCTGATGGAATATAGTCTGAACAGTACTTGTAAAGTATAGTTTCAAAGCCGTGCTGTCTTTCGTCTGCATCTTCAACAAGGTATGCTTTGCCAAATACAACTGCAGACTTGAAGTCTGATGAAAACATATCAGCAAGTACATCTGCTTTTGTAACAACTGAAAAACATACGTTGTTGTTTTCTTTCATTATATCTGACTTGTATCCTGCTTTTGCACAGTGGAAATAGATAACTCCGTCAGCGTAAGCATAGTTTAAAGGAATGCCGTATGGAATGTTGTTGTTTCCGCATACAGAAAGTGTGCCGTAAACGCCTTCCTTAAGCATTTCAATTGCTTCTTCTTCTGTGGCAAGTCTGTCACGTCTTCTCATTGGTCTGTTCATGGAAAAGCCCCCTTATTCCAAACCTTCGAAATAAATTTCGTTTTCTACAATAAGTTTTGTGATGTATTCTTTTGAAGGACCGCCAATTACGTTTCTTGCTTCAACACATTTTTCAACTCTGATTGCATCGTATACTGTTTCGTCAAATACAGGTGAAATAGCCTTGTATTCTTCAAGTGAGAGGTCATCAAGGTTTGTGTTGTTGTTGATGCAGTAAAGAACGAGTTGGCCGATAATTGAGTGGGCATCACGGAAAGGTACGCCCTGTTTAACAAGCCAGTCAGCAGCGTCGGTTGCGTTTGTGAAGCCGCCTTTTGTAGCTTCGTACATATTCTGCTTTCTTACTGTCATTGTTTCAACCATCTTTGTGAAAACAGGAAGGCACATCTTAACTGTGTCGATAGCTGCAAATACGCCTTCTTTGTCTTCCTGCATATCTTTGTTGTATGCAAGTGGGAGACCTTTCATAGTTG
>JAFYQL010000097.1 GCA_017547125.1 Bacillota bacterium | reverse complement strand
GAACTGACCGCCGTCATATTTCATTCTGTCTTCATCTTCAACAGTTTTGCCGGTCTGGATACAAAGAAGAATGTCGTGAGGAACATCGTCTTCCTTATAAATATAGTGGCTGTCGTTTGTTGCAATAAGCGGAATGCCTGTTTCACGGCTTATTTTTATAAGCTGTTCATTAACTATTTTCTGTTCAGGCATGCCGTGATTCTGAAGTTCAAGGAAAAAATTGCCCTGACCGAAGATTTCGTTATACTCAAGGGCTGTTTCTTTTGCCTTTTCATAGTTTCCCGCAAGAATTGCTCTTGAAACAGGACCTGCAAGGCAGGCACTGCCGGCAATAATACCTTCGTGATATTCTTTCAGAAGTTCAAGGTCAATTCTTGGTTTATAATAGTATCCTTCAAGGAATCCTTTTGATACAAGTTTAATAAGATTCTGATAACCTTCGTTATTTTCTGCAAGAAGTACAAGGTGGTAGTAATTAACACCGTTTACTGTTTCTTTTTTGAAACGGTTTTCAGGCGCAACGTAAACCTCACATCCGATAATAGGCTTGATACCCTCTTCTTTGGCAGCCTTATAAAAGTCGATAGCGCCATACATAGCACCGTGGTCAGTTATAGCAACCGCACTCATGCCCAGTTCTTTTGCTCTGTGCACAAGTTCCTTGATTTTGGCTGAACCGTCAAGAAGGCTGTATTCAGTATGAACATGAAGATGTACAAAATCTTTTGAGGTATACATATTGATACTCCCCTTTAAAACTTCAATTTATCAAATAGTAAGTTCAAATCTTTTTCCGTTATAAAGTGTTTCATCTGCAATAATATGTCTGTATTTTTCGGAAGAAGAATGTTTTCTAAGTTTTTCTATAACTGTGATGTCGCCCCAGAAATGCATAGGCACAAAAATATCTGCAGTAATGCTTTCCATAAGATACTGTGCGCCTTTATAAAAATCATTTCCCTGTCTTGGGTCAACCACGCCAAAGGCAACATTAAAGTGTCTGCCTTTTATTTTATCTATTTCGTTTCTGTAAGCATTTGTCATTGCAAGGTTTGAAAAAGCAGGCTCGCCTTCCCACACCCAGTCGTGAAGGTCTCCGGAATGGTAGATACTTTTTCCGTCAGATTCAACCACAAAAGCAACTCCGCAGTCAGTTGAATTAAGGGTTTCAACCTTAACGCCATCCACTTCAATACTTTCGCCGTCTTTCATAAAAATTATACTGTCGTATATTTCGCCGCTGACGCCACGCTTTTCAAAGAACTTCTTATTATAACTTTTTTTCACATCTTTTGAAACGACGTATGTCACGTTTTCATACTTTTGTGAAAGTTTAAACATCTCAAATGAAAAGTGATCATCGTGCTCGTGGCTTGCAAAAACAAATATTTTTTTGTCTACATCAAACTCAGGCATTTTTCCTTTATAATAATCAAACACAAATGCCTTTGTTTCCGTTTCCACAGCAAAACCGCTGTGTTCAATGTATGTTATATTCATAAAATCAACTCCGCATCAATTGAATGCTTTGATAAGGCAGAAAATCTGAGTAACAGTTTTTTCAATGTTTTTCTTTGTGTTTTCCTTATCCATAGCCTCTTCAATTGTCATTGCTCTGTCTGTTATGTCAAAAATAGCGTCAATGCCCTTGTCGTTGCAAAGATGTGCATCGTCAGTTGTGCAGCCCGCAACACCAATTACCTTAAGACCATATTTTTTGGCTCTGTTTGCCGCACCTGCAGGGGCTTTGCCCATAGCTGTCTGCTGGTCAATTCTGCCTTCACCTGTTATAAGCACATCAGCCCCTTCAAGGTATTTGTCCATTTCAAGTGCATCAAGCACAATTTCAACACCAGGACGAAGTGTTACATTAAGGTAGGAAAGGAAGCCATAGCCCATACCGCCTGCAGCACCTGCACCTGGATATTCGCTATAATCATTATCCATATATTCTTTTGTTACCTTTGCAAAGTTTCCAAGAGCACTATCAAGAAACTCTACCATTTCAGGGGTTGCGCCCTTCTGCGGACCATAAATTGCAGATGCCCCAAGCTTTCCGCAAAGAGGATTGTTTACGTCGCAAGCAATGCTGAATTCACATTCCTTAAGAAGAGGATAAACATTTGATATGTCAACAGATGCAATTTTTGCAACTTCCGCGCCGCTATGCCCTATTTCATTTCCGTCTTCATCCTTGAAGCTATAGCCAAGCGCCTGAAGCATACCAACACCACCGTCATTTGTGGCGCTGCCGCCGATACCTACGATAAAATTTCTGCTTCCCTTTTCAATGGCATCAATAATAACCTCGCCCACACCATAGCTTGTTGTGTTGCAAGGGTTTCTTTTTTCAACAGGCACAAGAGGAAGACCTGCAGCACCCGCCATTTCAATAACGGCAAGGTTTCTGTCGCTGATAATACCGTAACGGCAAACTGTTTTTTCGCCCAAAGGTCCTGTTACTTCTACATCTCTGTATTCACCGTTAAGACCGTCAACAAGAGAATCAACAGTGCCTTCTCCGCCGTCAGCCAAAGTAACTACCTGTACCTGTGCATCTTTATATACATTAAGCACGCCTTTAACTGCTGCTTCGCCTGCTTCTTTTGATGATACACTGCCTTTATATGAATCTATTGCCGCTACAACTTTCATTATTTTCAGCTCCTCTTACAAATTTACATAATTTCCCCATCATATAGATTTTACTCCATTAAAGTGTTTTTAGCAATAAAAAAATGGGCCGCAAACCCGGGCCCATCCGAAAGTTTATTTATATTCTCTTTTCAAAATTTCACCTGTCGGTGCTATTGTAACTATTTCAACAGGAATTTCTTTTCCGCTCAATTCAACTGCTCTGCACACCGCCATTTCGATACCGCCGCAGCAAGGAACCTGCATTCTTGTTACAGTAACACTTTTTATATTATTCTGTGCAAACATAGCAGAAAGTTTCTCGCTATAGTCAGTTGCATCAAGTTTAGGGCATCCGATAAGCGTAATCTTTCCTTTAATAAAGTCGTTATGGAAGTTTCCGTATGCGTATGCAGTACAGTCTGCCGCCACAAGTATATCCGCCCCTTCAAAATATGGTGCATTTATTGGCATAAGCTTGATCTGCACCGGCCACTGTGAAAGACGACTCTTAACTTCTACAGCCCTCTCTTCCTTAATTTCTTCTTTTTCAGCCTTTGCCGCAAGCACTGCCGCCTCATCATAGGCAGGTGCTTCTCTTTCCTCAAATGTAATTGCATTTACAGGGCAGGCAGGAAGACAATCACCCAATCCATCGCAGTAGTCTTCTCTCAGAAGTTGAGCTTTGCCATTCACCATACCGATAGCGCCTTCGTGACATGCCTTTGCACAAAGTCCGCATCCGTTACATTTTTCAGTATCAATTTTAATTATCTTTCTTATCATTTATATCCACCCCGCTCATTATTTCGTTTCTGTATTCATTCTATTAAAAAGAAGTATTCCATGTCGTTGCAATTACAACAAAAAATAAAAAGAGGATAACTTATATCCTCTTTTCAAGAAAACCAAATGGTTTTTCATCATTTATAAAGTGCATGAGCATATATGCCGTCATAATGGCAACGTTTTCTTCATTAAGTATTCTTCGGCATTCTTCCTTGTCAGCAAGCACAACCTGAATATCCTCGCTTTTTTCCTGGTTTTCGGTTGAAGGTGTTCCGCTTAAAATGCCAAAAATCGTTGCACAGGTTTCATCCGTAAGGCCTGTTGATGTAAAAAACGGTCTTTCATAGCCTCCTGCATCTATCACCTCAAGATCAAGGCCTGTTTCTTCCTTCGCTTCCCTTACCGCAGCAGACTTTACATCTTCGCCTTCTTCCACAAGACCTGCCGGAAACTCATACACATAAGTGCCCAAAGGATATCTGAACTGACGGATAAGCGCAATTTTATCTTCATATATTCCATATATAAGCACGCCG
>JAFYQL010000096.1 GCA_017547125.1 Bacillota bacterium | reverse complement strand
TGGCGAAAAATCACTTCTTCTGGCTGATACCTTAAGCAACTGGGGTGTTGCCTGCAGTATGAAGAAGATGACAAACGAGGCCTATAGCCTTCATAAAAGGGCCCTGGATATAAGAAAAGAAGGCCTTGATGAAAACCACGAAGACCTTATTATGTCGCTTTATAATATGGGCAGTGCCTGTGAAGACAACAAACGATATGACAAGGCACTTCAGTATTATGAAGAGGCAAAAGCAAAGGCTGAAAATCAGGAAAAGATTTCAAGAAGCGACTATGGCGACATGCTTATGGGATGCGGAAGAATAAACGAGAAAAAGGGCGTATACATAAAGGCTCTTGAATATTATAAAGATGCTCTTGAAATAATCGAAAGTGAAGAGGAAGAAAAAAGCATATACCATCTTTCAACTCTTCTTGATGTGGCTGCAATGTGCGACACGGCAAAGCTTTATGAGGAGTCGGTCAAGATTTACAACAAGGCTGTTGCTATGAGACGAAAAATGCTTGATGAAACTCATCTTGATTTCATAACAAACCTTAACTGTCTTGCCGGTGTTTACAAAAAAATGGGCAATGGAGAAAAGGCTATCAAGGTGCATATGGAAACGCTTGGCCTTATCAAAAAACTTCTTGGCGAAGACCATTCATTTTATGCTGAATGCCTTGCAAATATGGCCAGCGACTGTGCAGAAAGCAAAAACTATTATGCCGCAGAAGAGTATTATAAAGAGGCACTTTCACGCAAGAAAAAAGATAGTGAAAAAGATGCAACAGGATATACGTTTATGCTTGCGGCTTATGCTTCAGTGCTTCTTAAACAGGATAAGTTTGATGAAGCAGAAGAAATGCTTGAAGAAATGCTGAGTATAAGAAAAGAAAAATATGGCACAGACAGTGTGATTTATGCGGCAGGCCTTATTGAAATAGCAAAGTTTTATGCCAAGAAAAATATGCGCAGCAAAGCAGTAAACTATTATCGTGAGGCAATAGAAATAAAGGTAAACGAAGGCAAGGATAAGGATATTACTCTTGCTGATATGTATGCAAGCCTTGCTGATATGATGGCAGAAATGGGCAATACAGATTATGCCATCAAATACAGTGAAGAAAACCTTATTATAAGAAGAAAGATTTACGGAAGTACACATCCTGTGTATGCCGAAGGTCTTTTCAGAAACGGTAAAGTAAGACATACACTTAAGATGTACAAAAACGCCAACGGATTTTTGGAAGATGCCCTCAAAATACAGAAAGAATGTCTTGGTGAAAAGCACAAGGAAACCTTAGAAACTATGGGCTACCTTGCAGACAACAATATATACCTTGCAAAAGAGCTTTTTGATAAGAAGGAAGCACAGAAGGCGGTAAAATGCTACGAAACTGCTGAAAAACTTTACAAAAAAGCAGGCAAGAAAACATCGGATATGATTAAGGGTGAGTTTGCTTTCCTTTATGCATATGTAGGAGAAACTGAAAAAGCTGAAAAAATGCTTGAAGATGCCGAAAAATACGTTGTTGAAAAGTATGGTGAAAATAGTATTGAATATGCCGAAGTGCTTAAAAATAACGGCAAATTCAATGTGAGATTTACATCCTTTGATAAAGGTGAAAAACTGCTTTTCAAGGCTATGGAAGTGCTTTATGCAGTGGGCGGAGAAAACGGTGCATGGCAGGGCGAGATTTCTCTTTTCCTTGGAGAAAGCTGCCTTGAAAGAGGAAGATGCCAGAAGGCGGAAAGTTATTTTAAAACGGCTTTGCCGCTGTCTGAGGGCGTAGGTTATGCCAAAACATTAAGTGGTCTTGGAACTTGCCTTATCAAGCTTGGCAATACAGAAAAGGGCATGGAAAAGCTTCTTTCTGCCAAAAAATATATGGAAGAATACGAAGGTGCAGACAGCAATTGCTATAGTCAGACGGTCATGCTTCTTGGAAATCTTTGCGAAAAGCAGGGCGATGTTGAAAGTGCCTGCAGATACTATAACCTTTCTGTAAGCAAACGCAGAATGAACGGCGACCGCGGCGGAAACTATCAGAAAGATCTTGTGAAACTTTCTTCTCTTCAGAAAAAGCTTGGCATGAAGGAAGATGCGGCTTCATCACTTAAGGAGGCGGCTGAGCTTGCGGAAAATGAAAATGAAAAGGCAAAGCTTTATGTGAGATGTGCAAAGCTTAATGGTGAGCTTAAAAAATACGACTTTGCCGTAAGTCTTTTGCAGAAGGCTGAAAATATCTGTGAGAAGGCTTTTGGATATGCATCTGACGAAAGAGCGGCAGTTGTTTATGACGAAGCAATTATGAGCATAAAGGCTGGAAAAACTGAAGAAGCAGTGCTTTATTTTGAAATGCTTAAAGACATTTTGAAGGACAACAGTGAAAGCAAATTCAACAACGAAAAATACTTTGAAAAATATAAAAAAATTATTGAAAAAACTTGATTTTTCAACGATTTTTGTGTTGACAAGGCATTTGGTTTGTGATAAATTATTACAGTACGTTCAGTAGGCGTGTTTGGCCGCTCAAAGAGGTTGGAAACTGAAGAAGGGCTTCAGTACCGTATTTGGCGAGTATATTGCGAGGAGGTGTACGACGTGTACGCAATTATTGAAACAGGCGGTAAACAGTACAAAGTATCAGAAGGCGATATTATTACTGTTGAAAAATTAGGTGTAGAAGCAGGCAGCGAATATACATTTGACAAAGTTATCGTTTTAGCTGACGATGCAGATGTTAAAGTTGGTGCTCCTTATGTAGAAGGCGCTTCTGTAGCAGCTTCTGTAATCGGCGATGGTAAAGCTAAAAAAGTTATCGTATACAAATACAAAGCTAAAAAAGGCTTCCACAAGAAAAACGGTCACAGACAGCCATTTACAAAAGTTCAGATCAACAAAATCAGCCTTTAATCTATGATTAAGGTCGATAT
>JAFYQL010000011.1 GCA_017547125.1 Bacillota bacterium | reverse complement strand
GTTGGCCGATAATTGAGTGGGCATCACGGAAAGGTACGCCCTGTTTAACAAGCCAGTCAGCAGCATCAGTTGCGTTTGTGAAGCCGCCCTTTGTAGCTTCGTACATATTCTGTTTTCTAACTGTCATTGTTTCAACCATCTTTGTGAAAACAGGAAGGCACATCTTAACTGTGTCGATAGCTGCAAATACGCCTTCTTTGTCTTCCTGCATGTCTTTGTTGTATGCAAGTGGGAGACCTTTCATAGTTGTGAGAAGGCCCATAAGGTATCCGTAAACACGGCCTGTTTTGCCTCTGATAAGCTCTGCCATATCAGGGTTTTTCTTCTGTGGCATAATGCTTGAACCTGTTGAGTATGCATCGTCAAGTTCAACAAACTTGAATTCGTGGCTGCTCCAGAGAATGATTTCTTCACAGAAACGGCTGAGGTGCATCATAAGGATTGAAAGTGCATTTAAAAGTTCAATACAGAAATCTCTGTCTGATACACCGTCAAGGCTGTTGAGAGTGATGCCGTCAAAACCAAGCTCACGTGCAACCATATTTCTGTCAAGCGGATATGTTGTAGTTGCAAGAGCACCGCTGCCAAGCGGAAGAATGTTTGTGCGTTTGTATGTGTCTGCAAGACGGTCATAGTCACGTTTGAACATTTCAACATAAGCAAGTACGTGGTGTGCAAATGTTATAGGCTGAGCTCTCTGAAGGTGAGTGTAGCCTGGCATAATTGTGTCTGTATTTTTCTTTGCGATGTTGTTAAGTACTTTTTCAAGCTCAACAATAAGGCTTTTGATTTCTGTAATTTCTTCCTTAACATACATTCTGATGTCAAGGGCAACCTGGTCGTTGCGGCTTCTGCCAGTGTGAAGGCGTTTGCCTACGTCACCGATACGGCTGATGAGAATTGTTTCGATATTCATATGGATATCTTCTGCCTTTTCGTCAAATTCGATGTTGCCGTTATCGATATCATCAAGAATTTCTTTAAGTGTTTTCTGGATAAGCTTTGCATCTTCAAGTGGGATAATACCCTGTGCACCAAGTATGCCTGCGTGAGCAATGCTGCCTGTGATATCCTGTCTGTACATTCTCTGGTCAAAAGAGATTGAAGAGTGGAAATGGTCTGTAAAGCTATCGGTCTGTTTTGTAAAGCGTCCGCCCCAAAGTTTGCTCATGTGTATTTCTCCTTTATATTAGCAAATAGGGAAGCATTTAAGCTTCCCTGTTTTTTTATGTCTTATTAAATTTTATCAAAATAAAAATGTTAATTCAACACATCTTATTAAAGTTCTTGTCCACTTCTTTCAAGAAGTGGTGGGGTGGAGGGGTAAAACCCTTCCTTATTTGTCTAAATTCTGCTTCATCATAGCACGAACCTTTAATGGAAGACCGAAGAGGTTGATGAAACCATTAGCATCCTTGTGGTCATAAAGTTCGCCAGTTGTGAATGATGCGATTGATTCGTTGTAGAGTGAGTATGGGCTTGTAGCACCTGCAGGAATGATGTTGCCTTTGTAAAGTTTAAGTTTAACTGTACCTGTAACAACTTCGTTTACGCTGTCAAAGTAAGCTGAAAGTGATTCACGAAGTGGTGTGTACCATTCGCCGCTGTATACGAGTTCTGTGAATTTTGTTGAGCAGATTTCGTTCCAAGCCTGTGTCTGTTTGTCAAGAACAAGGTATTCAAGTTCACGGTGAGCGTAGTAAAGAATTGTACCGCCTGGTGTTTCGTATACGCCTCTTGACTTCATACCAACAACACGGTTTTCGCAGATGTCAGCAATACCAACACCGTTAGCGCCGCCAAGTTCGTTAAGCTTTGTAAGAAGTTCTGTAGCTGTAACTGTTTCACCGTTAAGTTTTGTACAGATACCTTTTTCAAATTCAAGTTCAACATATGTAGGAACATCAGGAGCCTTTTCTGGTGATACGCCTAATTTGAGAAGGTGATCATAGTTTGGTTCGTTTGCAGGGTCTTCAAGTTCAAGACCTTCGTGGCTGATGTGCCAGATGTTTCTGTCACGGCTGTAGCTGTCGCCTTTTTTAACAGGAGCTTCAATGCCTCTTGCTTCAAGGTAAGCAACTTCGTCTTCACGGCTCTGCATACCCCATGTTTCAAGTCTCCAAGGAGCGATGATCTTAAGGTCTGGAGCGAGTGCTTTGATTGTAAGTTCAAAACGTACCTGGTCATTACCTTTACCTGTAGCACCGTGGCAGATAGCTGTAGCGCCTTCTTTACGAGCTATTTCAACAAGTCTTTTAGCGATGATAGGTCTTGCCATTGATGTACCAAGAAGGTATTTGCCTTCGTAAACAGCATTAGCTTTTACACATGGGAAAACAGCGTCTGTAAGGAATTCTTCTGTTAAGTCTTCAACATAAACTTTGCTTGCGCCTGTTTTAAGGCCTTTTTCTTCAAGACCATCTGTTTCGTTGCCCATACCTACGTTGCCGCAAACAGCGATAACTTCTGCGTCGTAGTTTTCTTTAAGCCAAGGAATGATAACTGTTGTGTCAAGACCGCCTGAGTAAGCGAGTACGATTTTTTCTTTTGCCATGATAATAGCCTCCTATTTATATAAGTATGTTTTTTTACCAATAGTTGTATTTTACATTGGTAAAATTTAGTCGTATAATATGTACTATGTTATTATATATGTAACTGTAAAAAAATTCAATTGTTTTTATGAAAAATATTGCATAAAATTCAAAAGATATGTATAATTATAAAATGTTATATTGGAATAAATTTATTTAACGGAGGTTAAGTGATTATGATAAAAGCAGGTATTGTTGGTGCAACAGGATACGCAGGAAATGAACTTGTTCGTATACTTATGCAGCACCCGGAAGTTGAAATTGTTAAGATGACAGCGCACAGTTACGTTGGCAAATCTTTTGACGAAGTTTATGAAAATTATAGGGAAATTAACGAAACTATCCTTGATGATATGGATATGGATAAGCTTGCAGATGAATGTGACGTAATTTTTATGGCACTTCCTCACGGTGTAACAGCGAAGGTTGTTACAGATGATATTCTTGCAAGAACAAAGGTTATCGACTTTGGTGCAGACTTCCGTCTTAAGGATGCTGACGAATATGAAGCATGGTATGGCGTTAAGCACGAAGGCAGAGAGCTTCTTAAAACAGCAGTTTATGGCCTTTGTGAAGTAAACAGAGACGAAATTAAAAAGGTACAGCTTGTTGCAAACCCAGGATGTTATACAACTTGTTCAATTTTAAGCCTTCGTCCTCTTGTTGCAGAAGGAATTATTGATACAGAAAGCATTATAGTTGATGCAAAATCAGGTGTTACAGGTGCAGGACGCGGCCTTGTGCTTTCAAATATGTTTGATGAGTGCAATGAAACAGTTAAGGCATACAAAATTGCAAGCCACAGACATACACCAGAAATTGAAGAGCAGCTTGGTTATGCAGCAGGCAAAAAGATTACTCTTTCATTCACACCACATCTTATTCCAATGAACAGAGGTATTCTTGCAACTTGCTATGCAAAGCTTGCAAAGAAGGTTACATACGAAGAAGTTAAAGCAATTTATGAAAAATATTATGGCAAAGAATACTTTATCCGTCTTACAAAGAAGGGTGTATTCCCTGAAACAAGATGGGTTAAAGGTTCAAACTTCCTTGATATAGGTTTTTCAATTGATGAAAGAACAGACAGAATAGTTGTTGTGGGTGCAATCGATAACCTTGTAAAGGGTGCAGCAGGGCAGGCAGTTCAGAATATGAACATACTTTTTGGTCTTGATGAAAAGACAGGGCTTTCATTCCCGCCTATTTTTCCTGCATAATTTTATGAATAAAAATGCATATATTCAAAAAGGAGAATATGCCTGATGAGAGTTATTGACGGAGGCATTACGGCACCTGCTGGCTTTATGGCGGCGGGGCGACATATAGGCATCAAAAAAGTTAAAAAAGACATAGCGCTTATCACCAGTGATGTGCCTGCAGATGCAGTTGGTGTTTACACAACAAACATCGTTAAGGCAGCACACATACTGTGGGATGAAAAACTTACAAAAAGCGGTCAGAAGGTAAAAGGACTTGTGGCAATAAGTGGAAACGCCAATGCGTGTACAGGTGCTCAGGGTATAAGAGATAACGAGCTTATGGCAGAAACATTTGCACAGTGCATAGGTGTACAGAAAGAAGAAATACTTACTGCCGCAACGGGCATTATCGGCCTTGATATGCCTATGGATATAATTGTGCCTGGTATAAAAGAAACTGCATCTGAGCTTTCCGGCAAAAGAGAAAGTGCAAAAAATGCGGCAGGCGGAATTATAACCACTGACAAGTTTATAAAAGAAATGGCTGTTGAACTTAACATCTGTGGAAAACAGGTGCATATAGGCGGCATGGCAAAGGGCAGCGGTATGATTCATCCTAATATGGCCACAGTGCTTTCCTTTATTACTACAGATATAAATATCAGCCGTGAGCTTCTTCATAAGGCACTTGTTGATTCTGTTAAGGATACATACAATATGATTTCTGTTGACGGTGCCACAAGCACAAATGATATGGCGATTATAATTGCCAATGGTATGGCTGGCAACGAAAAAATAACAGAAGAAAATGAATTCTATGAAGAATTTGCAAAGGCCATTCATTTTATAAATGAAAAGTTTGCTATGGATGTTGTGCACGATGGTGAAGGCGCAGGGAAGTTTTTTGAGGTTCAGATTACCGGTGCCAAGAGCGACGAGGATGCACGTATGCTGGCAAAAAGCATAGTAACAAACAGCCTTGTTAAAACGGCTATGTATGGCGAAGATGCAAACTGGGGAAGAATTGTTGCTGCAATGGGCGGCAGCGGAAGTTATTTTGACCAGACAAAAATAGATATGGTTTTTGAAAGTGAAGGCGGAAGCATCAGCCTTATGGAAGACGGCGAGCCTGTAAGGTTTGACGAAAATATTGCTGCTGCCGTGCTTGGCGAAAGTGATATAATAGTTAAGATAAAACTTGGCGACGGCACAGGGCAGGCTAAAAGCTGGGGATGTGACCTTAGTCACGAGTATGTCAGAATAAATGGAGAATACAGGTCGAGAACATAATTGGAGGTTTTATATATGAAGATTATAGAAGGTTCAGTAACTGCTGCAAAAGGCTTTAGAGCAATTGGCGCAGCAGTAGGTATCAAAAAAGAAGTAAAAGACCTTGCTCTTATTGCAAGTGATGTTCCTGCAACAACAGCGGCAGCATTCACAACAAACGTTGTTAAGGCTACGAGCGTAACTAGAAATATGGAAATTATGGCATCTGGCGTTAAAATCAACGGTGTTGCCATCAATAGCGGTAATGCCAATGCATGCACAGGCGAGCTTGGTGTTAAGAGCAATATAGAAATGGCAAAAGCTTATGCTGACTGCCTTGGTGTTGAAGAAAACACAATTCTTACTGCATCAACAGGCGTTATCGGTGCAACATTCCCTATTGCAACAGTAACTGCAGGTATCAAAGCAACTGCACCAAAACTTGGCTACGAAAGAAGCGATGCACTTCTTGCGGCAGAAGCAATTATGACAACAGACACATATAGCAAAGAAGTTGCAGTTGAATTTGAAATCGGCGGCAAAACAGTACGCATGGGCGGTATGGCAAAAGGCAGCGGTATGATTTGTCCTAATATGGCTACAATGCTTGCTTTTGTTACAACAGACTGTGCTATCGACAAAGATCTTTTAAATAAAGCACTTAAGGCCGATATTGAAACAACATTCAATATGGTATCAGTTGACGGCGACACAAGTACAAACGACACTATTATTGTTATGGCAAACGGTCTTGCTGAAAACTCTGTAATCGATGCTGAAGGCGAAGATTATGAAACATTTAAAGAAGCACTTCACTATGTAAACGAAAGACTTGCAAAAAATCTTGTTCGTGACGGCGAAGGTGCAACAAAGTTTATTGAAGTTAATGTAAACGGCGCTGCAACTGCAGAAGATGCAAAGACTATGGCAAAATCAGTTGTAAAAAGCAGCCTTGTAAAAGCGGCTATGTTTGGCGAAGATGCAAACTGGGGACGTGTGCTTTGCGCAATGGGTTACAGCGGTGTTAAATTTGACGCAACAAAGGTAGATATCGTATTTGCCAGCGAAAAAGGCGATATTCTTCTTATGGACAATGGCACACCTATTGTGTTTGATGAAGATAAGGCAGCGGATATCTTAAGCGAAAAAGAAATTACAGTTAACATCAAAATTACAGAAGGCGATGCAAAGGCTACTGCATGGGGCTGTGACCTTAGCTATGACTATGTAAGAATCAACGGAGACTACCGTTCATAATAAAGTAATTCCAAAGGAGCAGAAAAATGTTATCACAGGAAAAAATTGACAAGTATATAAAAAAGGCTGAGACACTTACAGAAGCCCTTCCTTTCATTAAAGAATTTAATGGCAAAATAGTAGTTATCAAATACGGCGGAGCTGCACTTGTTAACCCTGACATTAAAGAAACAATTATCAAAGATATTGCACTTATGAGATTTGTAGGTATGCATCCGGTTGTTGTTCACGGCGGCGGACCTGAAATCAACTCATTCCTTAAAAAGCTTGAAATTGAATCAAAGTTTGTTGACGGCCTTCGTGTTACAGATGAAAAAACAATGGAAGTTGTTGAAATGGTACTTGCAGGCAAGGTAAACAAGCAGATTGTAACTGATATCGAGCTTAACGGTGTTAAGGCTGTAGGCATGAGCGGCAAAGACGGCGGTACAGTTATTGCAAAGAAAATTCAGACAGAAAATGGCGTTGACTATGGTTGCGTAGGCGAAATTGATACGGTTGATCCTTCAATGCTTATGTCATTTATCAAGAGTGATATTATTCCTGTTATTGCACCTATCGGCAAGGACGAAAAGGGCAATACATATAACATCAATGCAGACTATATGGCAGTTGCCATTGCCGGTGCTCTTAAGGCAAGCAAGCTTGTATATCTTACAGACGTTGCAGGTGTGCTTAAAGATGTAAATGATCCTGATTCACTTTTAAGCTTTGTTAAGGCTGAAGAAGTTAAGGAACTTATTAAAGACGGAACAATTTCCGGCGGTATGATTCCAAAGGTTGAATGTTGTCTTGCTGCCGTTGATGCAGGTGTAAACAACGTACATATTCTTGATGGACGAGTAAAACATTGCCTTATTCTCGAACTCTTTACAACTAATGGTATCGGTACTATGATAGAAAAAGAATAAGCCGAAAGGATATGATTTTTATGAATAAAACAGAAATCCTTGCACAGCGCGGTGCAAAGGTTGTTATGAATACATACAGCCGTTTTCCTATTGCTTTTGATCACGGCGAAGGTGTGTATGCATGGGATATGGACGGCAAAAAATATCTCGACTTTGTTGCGGGTATTGCAGTAAACTCACTTGGATATAGCCATCCAAAACTTTGTGCAAAAATTTCAGAACAGTGCCAGAAACTTATGCATGTTTCAAACCTTTACTACACAGAACCACAGATTGAGCTTGCAGAACTTCTTACAGCAAATAGCTGCTTTGATAAGGTTTTCTTCTGCAATAGTGGCGCCGAAAGTGTTGAATCAATGCTTAAGCTTGCAAGAAAATATGCAGTTATGAAAAATAAACCGGGCAGAGACATCATCGCTATGGAAAAATCATTCCACGGCAGAACATATGGTGCAGTTACTGCCACAGGTCAGGATAAGTACCACAAGGGTCTTGACCCTATGCTTCCAGGCATCAAACACGTGCCATACAACAATTTTGAAGCACTTTTAAATGCAGTTGATGAAAACACATGTGCAATTCTTATGGAGCCTGTTCAGGGTGAAGGTGGTATTGTGCCTGCTGATAAAGAATATCTTCAGAAGGTAAGAGCACTTTGCGACGAAAAGGATCTTCTTCTTCTCTTTGACGAAGTACAGTGCGGCGTAGGACGTACAGGCGAACTTTTTGCATATCAGGTATATGGTGTTGAACCGGATGCAGCGGCATTTGCAAAAGGTCTTGCAGGTGGCGTTCCTATTGGCGCAATGATGGCAAAAGACAGTGCGGCTATAGCTTTCCAGCCGGGCGACCATGCATCAACATTTGGCGGCAACAGCCTTGCAACTGCAGCAGGTACAGTTGTTGTCGACGAGCTTGTAAACGGCGGACTTCTTGAAAATGTTAAAAAACAGGGCGAACTTCTTACAAAGAAACTTTTGGAATTAAAAGATAAATATGGTATAATTACAGACGTCAGAGGTATTGGTCTTATGCAGGGTATCGAGCTTTCAATTCCTGCAGGTCCTGTAGTTGCTGATGCCATCGACAAGGGCCTTCTTCTTGTAGGTGCGGGTGCCAATGTAATCCGTTTTGTTCCTGCTCTTATTATTTCAGAAGAAGAAATGAACGAAGCGATGGAAATACTTGAAAAAGCACTTGAAAATGCTAAATAAGGAGGTAAGTGTATGAAACTTGCAACATGTAGCAAAAATAAGACTGAATTCGTATGCGTAATTACAGACAAAAATACAGCGGTTCCTGTTAATGAAAACGGCTTTAATTTCAAAGATATGAATGATCTTATTGCAAATGCATCAAAAGAAGATCTTGCAAAAATGGCGCTTCTTGTAGATGGCGGCAACGGAGAAATTTCTCTTGATGAAGTTAAACTTGAAGCTCCTATTCCTGAACCAAAGCAGGATATCATCTGCCTTGGTATCAACTATATGGAACATGCAGTTGAATCTGTGAGATACAAAAAAGAGGCTTTCGACGGCGACAGACAGTATCCAGTATACTTCTCAAAGAGAGTTAACAGAGCAGTTGCTGACGGCGACGAAATCGAAAGCCACTGTGATATCATCTCAACTCTTGACTATGAAGCAGAACTTGCAGTTATTATTGGCAAAGATGCTAAAAAGGTTGCAGCAGAAGATGTTGAAGATTATATTTTCGGCTACACAGTAATTAATGACGTTACAGCAAGAGAACTTCAGACAAGACATAAACAGTGGCTTTTTGGTAAAGGTCTTGACGGCTTCACACCAATGGGTCCTTGGATTGTTACTGCTGATGAAATTACATTCCCGCCAGTGCTCAATATCAAGAGCTATGTAAATGGCGAACTCAGACAGAACTCAACAACCGATAAGTTTATCCACGATATTACATATATGGTTAATGAGCTTAGCCAGGGCTTAACACTTAAAGCCGGCACAATCATTTCAACAGGTACACCTGCAGGTGTTGGTATGGGCTTTGTTCCTCCAAAATTCCTTAATGAAGGCGACGAAGTTATTTGTGAAATTGAAGGCGTTGGCAAGATTACAAATAAAGTAAAATAAAAAAAACAGAGCACCTTATTTCATGGTAAATAGGGTGCTTTTTATATGAATTATGATAAAAGAAGTGTTGCTATTTTGCGACAATGGTGTTGTAAAAATAAGACTGTGGCTTTTTGAGATTAAAAATGCACTAAAAAACAGCAGGAAACATATCCTGCTGCTTTTTTATGAATAAATTATTTTTCTCTTACGATTCTTACTTTGATAACACTGTCAAGTTCCATAATGTCCTGGATAATCTGCTCGTTTTTGCCGTAGAGTGAGTCAAAGTCGAAAATTGAATAAGCAAGACCGCCGCGGCTCTTGTTGATCATACCGTCGATGTTAAGGTTGTCTTTTGCGAAGATAGCAGTAAGTGAACCAACTACGTTAGGTACATTTTTGTGAGCGATTGTAATTCTTGCTTTGCCTGGTGTATATGGAGCGATACAAGCAGGGAAGTTTACTGAGTTTTTGATGTTGCCGTACATAAGGAAGTGTTTAAGTTCCTTTGCAGCCATAACTGCACAGTTTTCTTCTGATTCAGGTGTTGATGCACCAAGGTGTGGTGTTGCGATGATGTTTTCAACGCCAAGGATTTCTTCGTCAGGGAAGTCAACAACATATTTTGCAAGCTTGCCTGTTTTAAGGGCTTCGATAACAGCCTGATTGTCAACAAGACCTGGTCTTGCAAAGTTGAGAATACGTGCGCCGTCTTTCATAAGTGCAATGTTCTTTGCATTTATGATGTTTCTTGTGCTATCAAGAAGTGGCACGTGAACTGATATGTAATCACATGTTGAGCAGATTTCTTCTACGCTTTCAACAAGTGTAACATCACTTGAAATGCTCCATGCACTCTTAACTGAAAGATATGGGTCGTAGCCGTAAACTTCCATACCAAGTGCAACTGCAGCATTTGCTACAAGTACGCCGATAGCGCCAAGACCAAGTACGCCGAGTTTCTTGCCCTGAATTTCAGGACCTACAAACTGCTTTTTGCCGCTTTCAACAAGCTTGTCAATGTTTTCCTGACCTTTGAGAGCCTGTGACCAGTCAGCTGCTTCAACAATCTTTCTTGATGAAAGAAGAAGACCGGCAATTACAAGTTCTTTAACTGCATTTGCATTTGCACCAGGTGTGTTGAATACTACGATACCTTCTTCTGTACATTTGTCGATAGGAATGTTGTTTGTGCCTGCACCTGCACGGGCAATACCCATGATGTGAGGCGGAAGTTCCATAGAATGCATGTCGGCACTTCTTACAAGAATACCGTCGGCATCGTTTATATCTTCAATAATATTAAATTCTTCTTTATCAAGCTGTGAAAGACCTTTTTCTGAAATTGTATTTAATGCAGCTATCTTATACATAGTATCAAGTCTCCTTTTTATTTGTTTTCTAATTCAAATTTGCCCATGAAATCAACAAGTGCTTTAACGCCTTCAACCGGCATTGCATTGTAGATAGAAGCTCTCATACCGCCAACTGTTCTGTGGCCTTTAAGGTTAACAAAACCTGCTGCCTTTGCTTCTTTGATGAATTTTTCATTAAGTTCTTCTGTTGGAAGAATAAATGGAGCATTCATAAGAGAACGGTCTTTAGGTACTACAGTGCCTTTAAAAAGGCTTGAGTTATCAAGGAAATCATAGAGAAGAGCAGCTTTTTCTTCGTTGATTTTCTGCATTGCATCAATGCCGCCCATTTTCTTAACCCATTCAAACACAAGACCTGCAAAGTAGATTGAGTATGTAGGAGGTGTGTTGTAGAGGGAATCGTTTTTAGCGTGGATATCATACTTAAGCATTGTTGGTGTGATATCTTTTGCCTTACCCATAAGGTCTTCTCTTACGATAGCAATTGTAAGACCGGCAGGACCGAGATTTTTCTGAGCGCCTGCATAGATAAGACCAAATTTTGAAATATCATATCTTTCGACAAGGATGTTTGAACTCATATCGCCTAC
>JAFYQL010000095.1 GCA_017547125.1 Bacillota bacterium | reverse complement strand
CGATACGTACAACCCACATGCTTATCATTGAAACCCAGAGAGTGTACTTAACATCTGCACAGGCGCGGAAAGCATGAGGTACGTTGAATGCAACAGACCATGTAAGACAACAATGAAAGCCGTGGAGCACAAGTATTTCTTTTGTTATAACAAATGTTTCGGCTGAAAGGTCATAAAGACCGATAAGCATATCAAGCATAGGGTACATAACTATATTTAGCACTATCATCATTGCATAGCATATAAAAACAAGCTTCTTTATATAGTAGCGCACCTGAACATAATCGTTTGCACCTACGCACTGGCTTATAACGGCAGACATTGCATAGCTCATGGCCATGCCTGGAAGGCACTGTATAAGTGCAATGTTGTTGCCTACTGCGTTTGCTGCTATGGCAACTGTGCCGAATGATGAAATAAGGCTTAAAACAAGTATTTTGCCTAACTGAAACATACTGTTTTCAACACTGTTTGGCACACCTATATAAAGCATTTTTTTAATCATGTTTCCGTTGTATTTGTATCTGAAAGGTCTGCTTAAATGCACAGGAAGGTCAGGCTTTGAAATGAGTGCAACCATTATAGCTGCGGCAACAACCCTTGAAACAACTGTCGGTATGGCAACACCTTCAACACCCATGCCAAAACCATAAATAAGAAGTGCATTTCCGCCTACGTTTATGCCATTCATTATTATAGAAACTTTCATAGATGTGCTGCTGTTGCCCATTGCTCTGAAAAGAGATGCGCCGGCACTGTATATGGCAATAAAAGGCATTGAAGAGGTTACAATCATAAAATATGAAAATGCATCTTTTCTTACTTCCGGCGTAATTGTGCCAAAAACAACATCAAGTATAAAGCCGTTAAGCAAATACATAACTGCTGTTATCACAAGGGATAAAAGTGTAAGAAAAACAAATAACTGGTCGGCAGATTTGCATGCCTGATCAGTTTTTTTGCTGCCTATGTACTGCCCTGCAACAACTGCGCCACCTGTGGCAAAGGCCACAATTATGTTTATAATAAGTACGTTTACTGTATCGATAAGTGAAACTGCAGAAACGGCATTTTCGCCTACAGACGAAACCATAATTGTGTCGGCCATACCCACAAGAAATGTGAGAAACTGCTCAAGCACAAGAGGGATAATAAGCTTGAAAAGCTGTTTATTTGTAAATAAATAGTTTTGTTTTAATGCTGTTTCCACCCGAATACACTCCTTTCCCATTTTTTGATGCGAAAACATTATACTGCCGTAAAATAAATTTTTCAATTACTAACAATAAATTGAAAAAAATAAATTTAAATAGTATAGTAATAGTATAAAGTTTATTTTCTGATAAAAAATAATGTCTGAGATAAATATACCAAATGAAGCGGAGGCGATTTTATGAAGCCGATAGTTAAAAAATACATATATTCTACTCTTTCAATTTTTGCGGCGGCAGTTTTGTCAATTTTATTCTTCTTTATGATGTATAAAATAGACTCTGTGGCAAAGGTTATAAATACAATCAAAAATCTCCTTATGCCGTTTATTTATGGCGGGGTAATTGCCTACCTTTTAACACCTCTTTGCAATGTGGTTGAAAGACGTCTTTTAAAAGCATTCAATAATGCACTTACAGATGAAATTAAGGCTGCAAAATGGGCAAGAAGATGTTCAATTGCAGTTGCTTTCGCTGCGGCAGCACTTGTGCTTGGACTTTTTTTCAAAATGGTTGTTCCTCATGTTATTGATTCTGTTATTGCCATCGGAAAGGCACTTCCTGTATGGATAATGCAGATTGCGGGCAAGGTTGAAGAATTCCTTCTTGCAAACCCACAGATAAATGAAACTCTTCTTGAAGCATACAATTCAGCATACGAAAGCTTGGGAACTTTCCTTGATAAAGAAAATATTCTTCAGAATTTACAGTCAGCAGCAACTCGTCTTTCATCAGGTATTTCAGTTATAATTTCTTTGTTCAAGAATGTGTTTATCGGTCTTATTGCGGCAATATATATGCTTGCAACAAGAAGACAGTTCAAGGCTCAGGGCAAAAAGATTATTTACGGTGTTTTTTCACCTGTACTTGCAAACGAAATTACAGAAGAATTCAGATTTGCCCACAAAACATTCCTTTCATTCATCAGCGGCAAGATTATCGACTCTGCAATTATCGGTGTGTTGGCATTCATAATACTTAATGTTATGAAGATGCCGTATGCAGTTCTTTTAAGTGTAATCATAGGTGTTACAAACGTAATTCCTTTCCTTGGTCCTTTTATCGGTGCCGTTCCTTGTGCGTTTATCGTGCTTATGGTAAGCCCGCTTCAGTGCGTATACTTTGTAATTTTCATATTCCTTCTTCAGCAGTTTGACGGCAATATCCTTGGTCCTAAAATCCTTGGCGATTCAACCGGTATATCAAGCTTCTGGGTACTTTTCTCAATCCTTCTTTTTGGTGGACTCTGGGGATTTGTGGGTATGATCATTGCAGTTCCGCTTTTTGCAGTAATTTACGATATAGTTGCAAAGGTTATCAACTACAGACTTAAAAAGAAAGATCTTTCAACTGAAACCAGCGACTATCTTAAACTTGAAAAAGTTGAATACGGAAATCTTATCAATCACAAATAAAAATAAGGCTGAGCATAATTTAGAGCGGTGTCATAAGAAAACGCAAAAAAGAACCTTGAATTTTCAAGGTTCTTTTTTTTGAATTAAACGGGTTTGTTTTCTTATGACATTAATCCGCTCGCGGATTTCCTTAAGAATATTGAATAGAAAAAATATAATGTATTCTTAAGTCAGCTCCGCTTTGCTCAGCCTTTATTATTTAAAAATTCAACACATTTTCTGAATGCTTCAAGTCTTTCGTCAGCAAGAACAATGTTGTGTCCGCCTGTTTCAGGGCGATACATTTCCTTAACCTCTGAGGAAATGGCATTATATATTTTTTCTGCACTGTCAGGCTCTGCAACCTCGTCATTCTGTGCCTGAATGATAAGTGCAGGGCATTTAACCTGCTGTAAAAATCCGTCTTCGTTAAGTATATCCATAAGGTCATAAAGTGCCTTGAAAATCACAATTGGAATATCTTCGTAGTGAACGTGATATTTCTGTGCAATTCCAACCTTTCCTTCCATAGGTCTGTGGAAGTATACTGTGCCTTCCGGATATTTGGCGGCAATAAAAGAACCATCGCAAAGCTCAAGAGGAGAAGAGATAGGCAGTATGCCGGCAATTTCCGGATGCTTTGCCGCAAGATAAAGGCTTAAGCAGCCGCCTGTTGAAAGGCCACCTACATATACAGTGTCGTATTCTTTTTTCAAAAGGGCATAGTCATATTCTGCTTTTTCTATAAACTGCTGACATCCTATGTGGAACATGTCCTGCGGGTATGTTCCGTGACCTGCAAGGTTTACACCATAAACACTGTAGCCATAGTCGTTGAGAAACTGTGCCATAGGCATCATCTGTGATGCGCCTGATGTTATGCCGTGTATAAGAAGAACTGCTTTGCCGTTTGTACCTTCAAGAAAAAACTGATTGTTAAGCTTCATTTGTATCGCCTCCTGGCTTCATTGTAACAAAAAACGGTGGATTTCTCCACCGTTTCATTATTTTTTATTATTCTTCAGCTGGTTTTAATACATCAGCATAGAAATCGTAAAGTTCTTCTTTTGTATCAAATGTACCAATGTAGAACTGGTTGCCCATAGCACCTGAAAGAGCTTCGGCAACACGACCGTTCATTTTCATAAGGTGACCGTATTTAGCCATAACATCTTCGTGGCTCATAGCATATTTTTTGCTGTCACGAAGGCCTGCGAAACCACAGTTTTTGTGTTCGCCAACTGGTTTTGTTGATTTGTCAAATGCGATCATATCAGCCCAGATCTTGTATACGTCTGTACTGTGAGCAAAGTTGATCATATCAGGTGTAACACCGCCGCTTGGACGCATGTTAACTTCAAGCGCTACGATATCACCTTTTTTACCCATACCTTCTTTGTCTTCAAGAAGACGGAAGAATTCGAAGTGAACAAAACGGCTCTTAACACCAAATGCTTTAAGTGTAGCACGGCCTGCAGCCTTTGTTTCTTCAGGAAGTTCTTTAAGGATGTAGAAGATTGAGTTGTCGCTGTTGTTTACAACATCCATAAGTGAACTTGGAGTAACGTTTCCTGTTTCAAACATTGGTTCACCGTTGCTGTCTACGATAGCATCGTAAGAGTTGATTTCGCCGTTGATAAATTCTTCCATAATGTAGAGTGTATCAGGCATTTTGTTTTCCATGAAGTAGATAAGATCTTCTTCGTTGCAGATTTTGTGTGTATCTGATGCGCCAACACCGTTGTCTGGTTTTGCAACAACAGGGTAGCCAACTTTCTTGATGAATCTCTTGCAGCCGTCAAGTGTCTGAACAAGGTAGTGACGTGCAACAGGGATACCTGCTTTTGTATAGAATTTCTTCATTTTTGATTTGTATTTGATGCCTGGGATGTCATCATTTTTGAAACCTGTTTCAATGTTGAAATCTGTACGGAGACGTGCGTCTCTTTCAAGCCAGTATTCGTTGTTTGATTCAAGCCAGTCAATACGTCCGTGCTTGTATGTTAAAAATGCAACTGCACGGTATACTTCGTCATAGTTTTCAAGGCTGCCTACTTTGTAGTATTCGTTAAGGCTGTCCTTAAGGTCCTGGCTGAGTTCATCATATGGCTGGTCTCCGATACCAAGTACGTTCATGCCGTTGTTTTTAAGTTCACGGCAGAAGTGCCAGTAGTTTGTCGGGAAGTTTGGAGACAGGAAAATTACGTTTTTCATTTGGTTAAATCCTTCTTTCATTTCTTTGTGTTTCTTATTTGTTGTTGTTTTATTTGCTGTGTGTTATGTTTTTT
>JAFYQL010000094.1 GCA_017547125.1 Bacillota bacterium | reverse complement strand
AGACGTACACTTTTATCAAGAATTATGTCTACATATCCATCTGCAGTTTCATTTCCAAGACTTTCACTGTCAAGGAGATTTGCATATGAAATGATTGATGTAAGCGGTGTTTTAAGATCGTGAGAAACATTTGTTATAAGGTCTGTTTTCATTCTTTCGCCCTTAACTGCTTCTTCAACTGCCTGTTTAAGTCCGCGCTGCATGTTGTTTACGTCATCTGCAAAATCAGCAAACACTGCAGATGTTTTTGATACATTAATTGCATTTTTATCAAAATGCCCCATTGCCCCTCTTCTTGCACTGTCCATAATATCAGAAAGGGACTTTACTGCCCTTAACACAAACAGAGTTGCTATAACTGCCACTGCAATAAGCACAACCATAAAAAGCAGCACCATCAAAAAACTGTCGCCGTAAAGCTGAAAATGAGAAAAACTTTGAACCACTATTGCAGATGTGAGGCATATTATAAGAGTATATCCAACAAATAACGCAGTTAACCAGCCGGGAAAACTCTTCCCGCTTAATATTTCGCCCAGCTTTCTGAATACAGCAGCAATAAATGTGTGTCTTAAGAATGTGCCTAACTTGATATGTCTTGATATTGAGCAAAGATAGTTGATACCAATTGTTGTGTCAACAAGCACAAGCACCATAAGCACTGTGCCCCATATAAGAAACCATACGTCTGTACGTTTAATCAGTATCTCGCCGCTCATAACCGTAGCCATAAACAGTGAAAACATTGCCGCACCAAGCACTATAAGAAAATGAAAATCGTTATACAGTTTGTCTATGGCACGCATTCTCACCTCGCCCTGCGGCATCTGCTGACCGCATACGCGCATAAGGTATATCATAATACCTGCAAATGCAAGCGAAAGGAAAAGCATAGCAGACATCATAACAGGATAAAGTTGTTGCCTTAAGTAGAAATCCTGATTGTTTTTATAAAAGGCATCACCTGGGTAAAAGGCATCAGGCACGCCTGCATAAAGCACATAATCCTTTTCTGCAATATATTTGTTCTTGTATCCCGAATACACGTCCATTTTATCGGAAAGGAATTCGCCGTTTAAAACCATATGTTGTTTTAAAGACTGAATATATTCTCCGGAAGTGTTGCCTGCAATATAATTTCCATTTCCATTTTCAATACAGTAATAAAAGTTTATGCAGTTATCCAGATGAATCTTCTTTTCGATGTAGTCATTAAGCTGGTCCTGTATATAGGTATTTTTGTAATCTTTGAACTTTGTATTTACAAGTGTTTCATATTCAACAAAGTTTGCATATCTGTCTTCAGGTATTTCCCCTGTAATTTCAACCTTATACTCGTCAGTTATAATTGTGTTTTCGGTTATAACGCCGTCAGCGATGTTATAGTATACTTTAAAGGCGCGTATAAGTTCTTCGTTGTCAACTGCCTTGCCTTCACGTATATTTCCTTCGCTTTTATAAACAAGATTTACTTTCACAGCATCATCAGCAAGGTCGTCAAAGCTGTTTCTGAAGGCCATTGTGTCAGTATAGTCTTCGTACTCAATGCTTACAAAGCCGTCAAAATGACCGCCTATGCCATCGCTTATCCATAATATGCCAAGGCCGCACAATGTTATTATAATTACACATACGTATGCCATAAACACTGCAAAAGCCTTTGCGCCCTTTGAATATGATTTATATTTTTTCAATTTTGTAGCCAATTCCCCACACCACCTTAAGGTATCTTGGTTCTTTAGGATTTATTTCTATTTTTTCTCTTATTCTTCTGATATGTACTGAAACTGTGTTTTCAGGAGCAAAAGACATCTCCTTCCACACGTTTTCATATATTTCATCTATTGAAAATACCTTGCCAGCATTTTCCATAAGCAGCTGCAAAATGCCGTATTCAGTTGCAGTAAGCTTGATAGGCTCACCGCCAACACGCACTTCTTTTGCATCTCTGTCAAGCTCAAGGTCGCCTATTTTTATTGTGCTTACCTTTTCAGCAATACTGCCAAGACTTGTGTATCTTCTCAGCTGGCTTTTAACCCTTGCCATAAGTTCAAGAGGATTAAAAGGCTTTGTTATGTAGTCATCTGCACCAAAGTTAAGTCCAACTATTTTGTCGGTGTCTTCCGATTTTGCAGAAAGAATAATGATAGGAATATTATTCTTTTCTCTTATCTTTATGGTAGCTTTAAGCCCATCAAGGTTTGGCATCATTACATCCATAAGTATAAGATGTATTTCATCATCCTCAACCGCCTTTACGGCCTCATTGCCGTCATAGGCTTTTATTACGTTATATTTTTCCTGAAGCAGATATATCTCTATAGCATCAACTATTGTTCTGTCATCGTCACAAACAAGAATATTGAACATACTATCCCTCCTTCTTATAACTTTAATATAACATTTTCCTACATCAAAAGACACATCCAACTCTTACAATTATCTTAATATTTTTCCATAAAATAAAAGAAGATGCCCTTTTAAGACATCTTCTTATTTTAATAACGTATAATTTTTTCAAGATAGAATGAATATATGTATTTTTCATCAACCTTAAGTCCTGTGCTTCTTTCTATTGCCTTTGCATAGATATCAAGCTGAATTTTGTACTTATCAAAGAAATGCTCTTCTTCGCCTTCAGGCACATAGTCTGTCTTGTAGTCTATAAGCACTGCCTTGTCGCCTTCTTTGAAATAGCAGTCCGCAATACCGTGAACAAGTACACTTTCTTCACAACACTTAAGTTCTTCCTTGCCATAAGCCTCAAAAGCAGAAATTTCCATAGCAAAAGGCACTTCTTTCTTAATTCTGTCGGCCTTTCTTATTCTTTCTGCAAGATCAGACTTGATGAAAGACATAATCTTGAATACATTTACTGCCTGAGCCTCTTCTTTTGTAAGCACAGATATATTTGCAAGGTGTGATACGAAGTCTTTAACTTCAGACATAGTATATGTCTTTCTGAAATCAAGATGTTCCATAACCGCATGCATAGCCGTACCAAACTGTGCACCGGAAAGTCCTTTTGTTTCTGAAGTAAATTCAGGCTTTTTATATTCTTTTATGGTTTCTTCTTTTTCTTCAAGCATCTGCTGCTGATAGTTTCGCTTGATTTCCGAAATAGATATACTTGCCGCAACATCGGCATAGCACTTATACGGATACTCAAAAGAAAGTTTTTTAGCAATATCGTTATCTGCATCAATATCGGCAGCAACTGTTTCTTTTGTGTTTTCCTGTTTCTGTACGCCGTATGGCTTGTAATAATGTATGTCATCAATAAAACGTACTTCCCAGTTGAAACCCTTTGAAACCATTTCTTTATTGTCTCTGTAGGCTTCACCGCTTGTTTCCATAATTTCATCATCATT
>JAFYQL010000093.1 GCA_017547125.1 Bacillota bacterium | reverse complement strand
CGTACACATCCTAATATTGTAAAGCTTTTGTTTATGCGTGAAGTACCTGAAATAAGCGAAGGAAGAATTGAAATCAAGGGAGTATCACGTGAAGCAGGTTCAAGATCAAAAATCGCTGTTTATTCAAAAGAAAACGGTGTAGATCCGCAGGGTGCGTGCATAGGTCCTAAGGGAATACGTGTTCAGAAGATTGTAGACGAACTCAGAAATGAAAAGATTGATATTGTTAAGTGGAACGAAGATCCTGTTATTTATATAACAGAGAGCTTAAGTCCGTCAAAGGTATTATCGGTTACAATAAACGATGAAGAAAAATCTGCTAAGGTTATTGTTCCTGAAAATCAGCTTTCTCTTGCTATAGGAAAGAACGGTCAGAATGTTCGACTTGCGGCAAAGCTTACCGGATGGAAAATTGACATAATATCAGACGTTGAAGCTGCTAAAAATGACAGCATAAGTGCTGAAGATATTATGAGTGATTTGGAAGAAGTTCCGGGTCTTGATGAAGAATAATTTATAAGGAGTAGCATTTTTTTATGGCGGTTCCGGAAAGAATGTGCGTAGGCTGCAGAGGTATGAAGCCCAAATCAGAGCTTTTAAGATTTGTAAAAGATGAGAAAACGGGTGAGCCTGTGTTTGATAAAAGACAAAAGATTTTGTCAAGGGGTATATATGTGTGTTGCGATGAGAAATGTATTGCAATGGCAAAAAAGAAAAAAGCTTTTGAGCGTTTTTTCAAGAATACATCATATGAGACACTGTATGACACATTGACAGAGAGTATAAAAAGAGGCGAAATAAATGAGTAATATAAATCTTCTGGGGCTGGCAAAAAAAGCCGGAAAAGCCTGTTGCGGTTCAAGACTGTGTGAAAAGGCTGTCAAGGAAGGAAAGGCAAAGCTTGTAATTATAGCCGCCGATGCATCGGAGCAGACTAAAAAAGCAATTTCAGATTGTTGTAAGTATTACAAGGTGACGTATAAAGAAACATCAGATAAAGAAAGTATAGGTCACATTACAGGAACGGGAGTCTGCAGCTGTGTGGCAATAACAGATAAGGGTTTTGCAGACGGTTTACAAAAAAAAGTAGAATAATAAATTTTAAAGACTGTGCATTTTGTGCAGATCAAAGAAGTTTAATTCAGAAGGGAACGGTGAAATAATATGGCAGAAACATCTATGAAAGTTCATGAATTAGCGAAGAGTCTCAAGCTTACAAGTAAGGATGTTCTTGCAAAGCTTGCAGAATACGGTATAGAAATAAAGAGTCAATTAAGCGTTTTAACAGAGGAACAGGCGACTATGATATTTGAAATCTACACACAGAAATGTGATGATGATTTTGAAGAAATAAAGAAACTTCATGATACGCTTATTAAAAAGGCGGCAGAGGATAAGGCAGCAGCAGCCGCTGAGGCAGAGGCACAGAGAGTAGCTGAAGCAAGAGAAAAAACAATGCGTAAAAAGCCTGAAGTGAAGGAAGAGCCGAAGGCAGAGAAGAAGCCTGAACCAAAGGAAGAACCGAAGGTTGAAGTGAAGCCTGAACCAAAGGCAGAGAAGAAAGCTGAAGTGAAAGAAGCACCGAAAGCAGAACCAAAGCCGGAAAAGAAGGCAGAAGTAAAGAAAGAAGAACCAAAGGCAGAACCAAAGCCTGAGGTGAAAAAAGAACAGAAGAAAGAGAAAAAGCAGCTTTCAAATGAAGAAAAGCGTCAGAAGAAGCATTCGGGACAACGTATCGAATTAAAGATGAACAACGATGAAACTGATGAAGAATTTAAAATTCAGACAAACGAAAGAAAACGTTATGTTGATACAAGAACTTCTACTGTTGAAATTGAAAAAATTGAGAGCAGAGAACGTATAGAAGACCTTGTTCCTGAAAATATTAAATTTGACGGTTCAAGAAAGAAAAAGAACAAGAAGCAGAAGCCTGTTAAGCAGGAAATGGAAAAGCCGGTAGTAAAACGTGAAATTCCTGTAAAGGTTATCACAGAGATTGAAGTGCCTGAAACAATTACTGTTGGCGAGCTTGCACAGAAATTAGGTAAGGGTGCGGCAGAAGTTGTTAAAAAGCTCATGATGCTTGGAGTAATGGCTACAATCACTCAGGCTATTGACTTTGATACAGCGGCACTTATCGGTGAAGATTTCGGAGTAACCGTAAACAAGGAAGTAATTCTTACAAAAGAAGATATCCTCTTGAATGAAATAGAGGTAGAAGACAAGGAAGAAGATTTAATTCCACGTCCTCCTGTTGTAGTTGTAATGGGTCACGTTGACCATGGTAAGACATCACTTCTTGATGCTATCAGAGATACATCTGTTACTGCATCGGAAGCAGGTGGTATCACACAGCATATCGGTGCTTACAGTGTAAGACTTAACGACCGTGATATAACATTCCTCGACACACCAGGTCATGAAGCGTTTACAACAATGCGTCTTCGTGGTGCACAGGTAACAGACGTTGCTATTCTTGTTGTTGCGGCTGATGACGGTATCATGCCACAGACAGTTGAAGCTATCAACCACGCAAAGGCGGCAGGTGTTACAATAGTTGTTGCTATT
>JAFYQL010000092.1 GCA_017547125.1 Bacillota bacterium | reverse complement strand
ACAAGCTTAAAAGTTCATCTCGCGTACCACTGTTTGCCACAACTGTAAGTATCAGCAAAGGTATAATTACGTTCATCATCAGCCTTGAAAGGCTTTTTAAAACAACGTCATCTATAAATTTAACTTTGTATGCCAGCGCACCAACAGAAAGAGTTGTTGCAAAAGTAAACACCTGGCCTAAAAAGGTGCTGAATAAATCCATTTTTCTATCCCCTGTTTTATCACACAAAATACAGCGCAGAGGCAACCCCTACGCTGTAAACATTTTAATTAAAGCTGTTCTTTAATAATTTCTTTTGCTTTTTCAAGAGCTTCGCCAATCTTAGAAGCATCTTTACCGCCGGCCTGAGCCATGTTTGGCTTACCGCCGCCGCCACCGCCGCAAACTGCAGCAGCTGATTTGATGATGTTGCCGCTATGAGCACCAGCTTTAACAGCATCATCTGTAGCCATTGCTACAAGGCTGATTTTTCCTTCTTTAACCCCTGCAAGCACTACAACTGCACTGCCAAGCTTGTTCTTAAGTTCGTCACCCATTGTCTTAAGTGCATTGCCGTCAGCATCTTCAACCTGTGCACAGATTACGTTGATACCGTTGATTACTTCTGCATTCTTAAGAACATCTTCTGCAGCTGAACCAGCCATCTTAGCTTTAAGTGCTTCGATTTCTTTAGCAAGTTCTTTCTGTTCTTTCATAAGGTTTTCAAGGTGTTTGATCATATTGTCTGGTGTTGTTTTTGCAATAGCGCAAACTTTCTTAAGTTCTTCGCCCTGTGCCTGATAGAATTTGAGTGCGCCTTCACCTGTGAGGGCTTCAATTCTTCTTACACCTACAGCAACGCCGCCTTCTGAAACAATCTTGAATGAACCAGCCTGTGCAGTATTCTTGAGGTGAACACCACCACAGAATTCAACACTGTAGCCGCTCATGTTTACAACACGAACAACTTCGCCGTATTTTTCACCAAAAAGTGCCATGGCACCAAGTTTTCTTGCTTCGTCAATTGACATTTCTCTTACGTCAATTTCCATACCTTCAAGAATCTTTTCGTTTACGATATCTTCAACCTTCTTAAGTTCTTCAGCTGTTACACCCTGGAAGTGTGTAAAGTCGAAACGAAGTCTGTCTGCTGATACGTATGAACCAGCCTGTTCAACGTGTGAACCAAGAACTTCTCTTAATGCCTTCTGAAGAAGGTGAGTTGCAGAGTGGTTTCTTGAGATAGCAAGTCTGTTCTTCATATCAATTGAAGCTGTTGCCTTGTCACCAAGTCTGATTTCGCCGTCAACAACAGTACCGATGTGAGCAAACTTACCGCCAACAACCTTGATACAGTCTGTAATTTCAACTGTACCCATATCTGTTTTGATTGTACCGATATCGCCTACCTGACCGCCCATTTCTGCGTAGAAAGGTGTTTTGTCAAGGAAGATAGCAACTTCGCTGTCAACTGATGCTGTTTCAGCAACTGCATTGTCAGCAACAAGAGCTGTGATAACTGCGCCTTCAACTACGTTTTCTGTATAGCCAACAAATTCTGTTGTAAGTGTTGTGTCGAGCTGGTGGTATACTGTTTCGTCAGCACCCATGTATGTGCTCTTGCCTCTTGCGCTTCTTGCTCTTTCCTTCTGAATCTTCATTTCTTCCTGGAAAGCTGCTTCGTCAAGTGAAAGACCTTCTTCTTCAAGAATTTCTTTTGTAAGGTCAATTGGGAAACCGTATGTGTCATAAAGACGGAATGTCTTTTCGCCGTTAAGAACCTTTTCACCTTTTGCTTTCATTTCTTCGATGTCGCTCTTAAGGATTTCCATACCCTTGTCGATTGTTTTGTTGAAGCTGTTTTCTTCAACTGAAAGCACTTTACGGATGTATTCTTTCTTTTCTACAAGTTCAGGGTAAGCTTTACCGCTCTGTTCAATAACAACTTCGCAAAGGTCAGCAAGGAATTCCTTGTTAATGCCAAGAAGCTTGCCGTGACGTGCTGCTCTTCTGAGAAGTCTTCTTAAAACATAGCCTCTGCCTTCGTTTGAAGGAAGAACACCGTCAGCTGTCATAAATGTTACTGAACGGATGTGGTCTGTGATAACTCTTACGCTGATGTCAATTTTCTGTTCTTTTTTGTATTCTACGCCTGCAACACGGCATACTTCGTCACGGATAGCCTTTACTGTGTCTACGTCAAAGATTGAGTCTACATTCTGCATGATTGTACCCATTCTTTCAAGACCCATACCTGTGTCGATGTTTTTCTGAACGAGGTCTGTGTATGTGCCGTCTGGTTCAGCATTGAACTGTGTGAATACGAGGTTCCAGAATTCCATATATCTGTCGCATTCGCAGCCTACTGTACAGCCAGGTTCGCCGCAGCCGTATTCTTCGCCTCTGTCATAATAAATTTCTGAACAAGGACCGCAAGGACCTGTACCGTGTTCCCAGAAGTTATCTGCTTTGCCCATGTAGAAGATCTTTTCTTTTGGAAGACCTACTACTTCGTGCCAGATTTTAGCTGCTTCATCGTCATCTTTGTATACTGTTACATAAAGTCTGTCTTCAGGAATTCCCATAACTTCTGTAACAAATTCCCATGACCAAGGAATGATTTCTGATTTGAAATAATCGCCGAATGAGAAGTCGCCAAGCATTTCGAAGAAAGTACCGTGACGAGCTGTTTTACCTACGTTTTCAATATCGCCTGTTCTGATACATTTCTGGCATGTTGTTACTCTCTTGCTTGGAGGAACTTCCTGACCTGTGAAGTAAGGCTTAAGAGGTGCCATACCTGAGTTAATAAGAAGAAGGCTGTTGTCGTTATGTGGAATAAGTGATGCACTTGCCATTCTTAAGTGTGCTTTGCTTTCAAAGAAAGAAAGGAAAGCTTCTCTGATTTCGTTTACGCCCATCTGTTTCATGATGAATTTTCTCCTCTCGTTTTATAAACAATAAATTTTCCAGTACAAAAAAAATAAGCCTTTATCCTTAACCTATAAGGACGAAGACTTTTCGCGGTACCACCCTATTTATGCTCTTTAAAAAAGAACATCTCTCTACGCCTTTAACGCAGGCAAACGTCCAAAACTACTTTGTTTCGTAATGGAAGCTCGGGAACTGCTTCGCCAGATGCCGTTATTAAAAACCTTTCAGCCACGCGCCAAATACACGAGGGTTTTCTCTCTGAAAATTCTGCACATCGGGTTACTTCTTTCCGTCATAGCATTTTTTATTTTATCAACGTAGCAATTATATTTTATCTAAAGAACAATGTCAACAAAACAATATAAAAAATTTGTAAAATTCAATATTTTCAAGGCTTTTGGCCGCACAACAAGAACAAACATTCCCTTTTTGTGTCTGTTCGCCTTGTTCTTTTTGTTTCAATAAAGTATAATTAAGTTTGTATTTAAAAGGAGAATTTTATGATTGAATTTATAAAAGGAAAAATTGAATACTTTGAAGAAAGTTATTTTGTTATAGAATGCGGCGGCATGGGATACCGTATAAATGCAGGTGCCGGAACAATTTCACGCCTTGCATCACAAAGCGGCGAGGTTAAGGTTTATACATATATGAGTGTAAGCGACAACGGCATCAGCCTTGTAGGTTTTGAAAAGCAGCAGCAACTCAAGCTTTTCTACAAGCTCATAAATGTTTCAGGCATAGGTCCTAAGGTTGCTATGAACATACTTGAAAGTATGGACGTAAACAAGCTTGTCACTGCCATTGCAACAGGCGACATAATCACTTTAAGCAAAGCACCCGGCCTTGGTAAAAAAACTGCTCAGCGACTTGTTCTTGAGCTTAAGGATAAGCTTACAACAGAAGAAATAACACAGACCTTCGGCACAAGCGAAATCACAGAAATCGTGAATGTGGCTGAAAGCGGTGCAAAAACCGATGCAGTTGAGGCACTCGAAAGCCTTGGTTATAGCAGAAGCGAAGCACTCAAGGCCGTTGGCAGTGTATATAAAGAAGGCGACAGTGTAGAAAAACTTATAAAAGCCGCCTTAAGAAAAATGATTTAATTTCACATTTGTTTTGCAAATGTTCGGATGGTGAGTACAATTAACGACAGAATTATTTCCTCGGGTATCAGAGACGAAGACTACGAAACAGAGCCAAAGCTCAGACCCGATACAATAGAAAACTACATAGGTCAGGAAAGTGTCAAAAACAATATGAAGGTCTTTATCGAGGCCGCAAAACAACGAAAAGAAGCCCTTGACCACGTGCTTTTATACGGTCCTCCGGGGCTCGGCAAAACAACACTTTCAAACATCATTGCCAACGAAATGGGCGCCAACATCAAAATAACATCAGGCCCTGCCATCGAAAGACCGGGTGATATGGCTGCAATACTCAACAGCCTTGACGAAGGCGATATACTTTTTGTTGACGAAATCCACCGTCTCAACCGTATGATAGAAGAAATTCTCTATCCCGCAATGGAAGACTTTACTCTTGATATCGTCATCGGCAAAGGTGCAGGCGCAAGAAGCGTGCGTCTTGACCTTCCGCACTTCACACTTATAGGCGCAACCACAAGAATAGGACTTTTAACCGCCCCTCTTCGTGACAGATTTGGCGTAGTACAGAGACTTGAGCCTGATGCAGTTAAGGACCTTAAGAAAATCATCGTTCGTTCTTCAGGCGTTTTAAATATCGAAATTGACGACACAGGCGCAGAGGAAATTGCAAGAAGAAGCCGAGGCACACCACGAATCGCCAACAGACTTCTTAAACGAGTGCGTGACTTTGCTCAGGTTAAATATGACGGCAAAATCACTCTTGAAGTTGCCCGTGATGCCCTTGATATGCTTGACGTTGACAAAATGGGCCTTGATATGACCGACAGAAAAATGCTTCTTGCCATGATCGAAAAATTTGGCGGCGGTCCTGTTGGTGTTGACACCCTTGCAGTTTATATCAACGAAGAAAGCGAAACAATAGAAGATGTTTACGAGCCATATCTTATTCAGCTTGGATATATCCAGAGAACGCCAAGAGGAAGAGTTGTTACAAAGAGTGGCTATGAACATTTTGGAATGAAATATGTAGAAAAATAAAAAGACCGGTTATCCGGTCTTTTTTTATGCTTTATATTTTCTGTAGTTTGCCGCACCAACAATAATAGACGACACTGCACAAATCGCATGCATTATCATCTGTCCTTCAGGCGTTCCTCGTTTAAAATCAATAAACAGAAGAACAACCCACGCCATGCCTAATGCGAGCCACATTATTGATGCAATCAAGTCACTTTTCTTCTTATTCATATCATTACCACCTAAATCATTTTCACAGGACGATATATTTCTCCGCAGACTTCACATCTGAACTCTGTGTTTTTATTTTTATATGTATATCTTGAAACGAGTTTGCCTT
>JAFYQL010000091.1 GCA_017547125.1 Bacillota bacterium | reverse complement strand
ATTGAATTGATTTCGTGCACAGTGCAAAGGTCTTCAAAAAGCTGATAGCATTCTTCAACAGTTTCCATTGTAAGAATGTACTCAAAAAGTCTGTCTGCAAAACCACTTTTAATTTTACTGTTCATGTATTCACCTTCAAACTCAATATAAATTAGTTTTCTAAGTTTATTCTATCATTTTAAAGTGTTAAAGTAAAGGAGTTTTTAAATTTAATGTTCTTTTTACGGTTTATATTTAAATTTTTTTGTTATATCAAACCAGCATTTTTCACATACGTCAAATAAATCTTCTTTTCCGTCATTTTCTGATGTGTAGCCCCATTTCTTTTCAATATGAATATAATCCTGAAGATATCCGTGAGCATTCTTTTTTATTTCTTCTCCGCAGCAGTTGCAGATTACTTTTTCTGTGATTTCAACTTCGCTTAACTCTTTGTTTTTTATAATCATCTTCACCACTCCTTATTTTCCGACAAAAAAAGTTTAACACACAAAAAATTAAAAATATATATTAAAGCGGTGGCAAAAATGTTAAAATGCTGTTGAAAGGACAGATACTATGAGCAATATACTTAACATGAAAAACTGCATACTTTGTCCAAGAGAATGCCATACCGACAGAGAAAACGGAAACAAAGGCTTCTGCGGAATGTCTGCACTTCCATCTGCAGCCCTTGTCTCTAAGCATATGTGGGAAGAGCCTTGCATCAGCGGAGAAAATGGCAGCGGCACTGTGTTTTTTTCAGGCTGCAATTTAAAATGTGTTTTCTGCCAGAATTTTGATATAAGCCAGGAAGGAAACGGCAAACAAATATCTGCAGAGCGTCTTGCAGAAATCTTCATTGAGCAGCAAAACAGAGGCGTGCATAACATAAACCTTGTTTCTGCAGGTCACTTTATACCTGCCGTAAAAGAGGCTCTTATACTTGCAAAAGAAAAAGGTCTTGCCATACCTGTTGTATATAACTCCAACGGATACGAAAAGGCTGAAGCGCTTAAAGAGCTTGAAGGACTTGTTGATATATATCTGCCTGACATAAAATACTTTTCTTCCGACATCTCAAAGAATTTTTCTTTTGCAGAAAACTATTTTGATGTAGCAATAAATGCCGTTAAGGAAATGTATCGTCAGGTTGGTAAAAATGAATTTGACGAAAACGGTATGCTTAAAAAAGGCATAATTATCCGCCATCTTGTGCTTCCTTCCTGCCGACAGGACAGCAAAAAAATTCTTTCGGCTATAAAAGAGATTTTCGGAAACAATGTATATGTATCAATAATGAATCAGTACACACCTATGTATAAGGCAAAGAATATGAAGCCATTAAACCGCCGCCTTACCACATTTGAGTACGAAGACGTAATAAAATACTTTTTCGATATTGGTCTTGAAAACGGCTTTATGCAGAGCCGCCTTTCGGCAACAGATGCATACACACCAAAGTTTGACCACAGCGGAATATAAGGAGACAAAATATGAAAAGCATCAGAGAAAGATTTTTGAAATATATAAGCTTTGACACAAAGTCAGACGAAGAAAGCACATCTTTTCCAAGCACAGACACACAGCTTGACTTCGGCAAAATACTTGTTAAAGAGCTTGAAGAAATAGGTCTTGAAAACATTAAGCAGGACAAATACGGCTATGTTACCGCCGAAATTCCGGCAAATGCAGAAGGCTTTTACACAGTTGGATTTATTGCACACATGGACACAAGCCCTGATGCATCAGGCAAAGACATCAAGCCGCAGATTATTGAAAACTACAACGGCAAGGACATAAAAATAGGCGAAAAAATTCTTTCTCCTGACGAATTCAAAGAACTTAAGGATTATATCGGTCAGACAATCATCACAACTGACGGCACAACTCTTCTTGGTGCTGATGACAAGGCAGGCATTGCAGAAATTATGCATGCCGCTGAGTATATCATAAACCACCCAGAAATACCTCACGGCACAATCAAGATAGGCTTTACACCAGATGAAGAAGTTGGCAAAGGTGTTGACTTTTTTGATGTTGAAGGCTTTGGCGCTGATTTTGCATACACTATGGACGGCGGAAAAATCGGCGAACTTGAGTACGAAAACTTCAATGCTGCCCGTGCAAAAATAAAAATAAACGGTAAAAATGTGCATCCAGGCTATGCAAAAGACGTTATGGTAAACGCAGGTCTTATAGGCACAAAACTTGCACAGAAGCTGCCCGAAACAGAAACACCATTCAACGCATCGGACTATGAAGGCTTTTACCATCTCACCTCTTTCACAGGTACAGTTGAAGAATGCAGGCTCACTTACATTTTAAGAGACTTTGATGCCGAAAATCTTGAAAGAAGAAAAGAAACAATACGAAAAATAGTTGCAGAAATAAATGCAGAATACGGAAATGTTGCCGAAGCCGAAATTTACGATGAATACAGCAACATGGTTGAAAAAATAAAGGAAAACATCCACGTTTTTGAAATCGCAAAGAAGGCTTTTGAAAACTGTGGTGTCACTCCACTTGTTCAGCCTATAAGAGGCGGTACAGACGGTGCAAGACTTTCATTTATGGGCCTTCCTTGCCCTAACATTTTTGCAGGCGGACACAACTTCCACGGAGTTTACGAATATGTGCCTGTGGAAAGCATGGAAAAGGCTACAGAGATTATAATTGAAATATGTAAGACAGCAAAAAAATGACCTTTAAACAAAATTCTGTTTATATACCATAAAATAATAAAAGCACCCCATTTTATCAAAATGTCGGTGCTTTATGTTATCTATTTATAAATCAGTCTTTCTCAAATTCAAGAATATCTCCTGCTTCACACTCAAGAACCTCGCAGATAGCAGCCAATGTAGAAAAGCGAATTGCAGTAACTTTATTATTTTTTATTTTTGACAGATTAACATTTGAAATTCCCACTCGCTCGGCAAGCTCATTGAGGGATATTTTTCGTTCCACCATCATTCTATCAAGTCGAAGAATAATTTTACCCATAATACCCTCCTTATAAAAGTCCGTCTACATCTTGTTCAAGTTCATCACCGTAAATAAAATACTGTGTTAAACATAAAACAACAATGCCCATAAATATACCGCTCATATCAACGCTGGTTTCAACACTGTCCACTCCTTTTGCCACACGGATTATAACGCTCATAATAAGCCCAACTATTGGAACTACAATTGAAAACATACCGATTTTTTTCATCATACGGATATTATCCTTCTGTAAAGGTGTGGTATTTTCAGCGCTCTTAAAAATCAGGTTAAGATTACGAAATACCATAGCCATCATAACAAGAATAATAACTGCACCAATTCCAAACATCATAAACAATGTCATGTCCACATTTCCGTTGGTGACATCTGCAATAACCTCAAAACCATATACAGCCAGTTCCGCACCGCAGCATTCTTTTGCATCAAAGCCAACAAAATATCCTACATACTGTGGTGCCACAACAGAACATACGGTAGCAACAGCCATTAAAGAAGCCCCAACCCAGTGAAATACTTCTAATACCTTGGTAACAATTTTTGCAAGTTTACTTATATCTTTCATACTTAACACCTCCAAAGTGATTTTTATGAGATAAGTATATCTATAGTTTTAGCGTTTGTCAATATGTTTTTAATGATAAACATTAAATATTTTTCGTTTAAAATTAAATATGCCACTCTAAAAACTGTTGAACAAATCAAGGAAGATACAAATCCTTCCTATAAAATAAAGACTGCGATAAATTCTATAATTGAATATCATAGCCTTAAAAAGTCATTTTTTATTTAGTTTTTTCAACCACCATATCTAGCCTCTTCATTCAACAAATCCCCTATTTACTTGACTTTGCCCCGCTTTTATGATAGCATACACTTTAGTTGAAAAGACAAAAAGCTATGACTGAGTTCATTAAGCCATATTGGTTGAAAAGACAGAAAGTTTCCGGTTGATGCAAGGAAATCAGTACAATATGTGCCCAATTACACCTCACGAGCTCTGTTTCAGAAATTAAGTAAGGAACAGCGGATGATGCACGTTAAGCATTTAAAGGCATCTTATGATGCAAATTAAGGTGGTACCACGGTCTTTCGTCCTTTGGATTGAAGGGCCTTTTTTATTTTCAGGAGGAATGCAAAATGAAAATTTATGAAGAACTTGTAGCACGTGGACTTATTGCCCAGGTTACAGATGAAAGCGAAATCAGAGAACTTGTTAATAACGGTAAAGCAACTTTCTATATTGGCTTTGACCCTACTGCAGACAGCCTTCACGTTGGTCACTTCATGGCTCTTTGCCTTATGAAGAGACTTCAGATGGCAGGCAACAAGCCTGTTGTACTTATCGGCGGCGGTACTGCACACATCGGCGACCCATCAGGCAGAACAGATATGAGAAGCATGATGACAGCTGAAACAATCCAGCACAACTGCGACTGCTTCAAAAAACAGATGGAAAGATTCATCGAATTTGGCGAAAACAAGGCTATTATGGTAAACAATGCTGACTGGCTTCTTGAACTCAACTATGTTGACGTACTTCGTGAAGTTGGTGCTTGTTTCTCAGTAAACAACATGCTCCGTGCAGAATGTTACAAACAGAGAATGGAAAAAGGTCTTTCATTCCTTGAATTCAACTATATGATTATGCAGTCATACGACTTCTACTATCTTTTCCAGAAATACGGCTGCAACATGCAGTTTGGCGGCGACGACCAGTGGAGCAACATGCTCGGCGGTACAGACCTTATCCGTCGTAAGCTTGGCAAAGACGCTTACGCAATGACTATCACTCTCCTTCTTAACTCAGAAGGCAAAAAGATGGGCAAAACAGCAAGCGGCGCTGTATGGCTTGACCCTAAAAAGACAACTCCATACGAATTCTATCAGTACTGGAGAAACGTTGGAGACGGCGACGTACTTAAGTGCATCAGAATGCTTACATTCCTTCCACTTGAACAGATTGATGAAATGGACAAATGGGAAGGCGCTGAACTTAACAAGGCTAAAGAAATTCTTGCATTTGAACTTACACAGCTTGTTCACGGCACAGAAGAAGCAGTTAAAGCTCAGGAAACAGCAAAAGCACTTTTCGCTGGCGGTGCTGACCTCAGCTCAATGCCAACAACAGAAGTTACTGAAGAAGAATTTGGCGAAGGTATGGACATCCTCACAGTGCTTACAGTAACAGGTCTTTGTGCATCAAGAGGCGAAGGCAGAAGACTCCTTCAGCAGAACGGTGTTAAGATGAATGACGAAAAGATTTCAGGCTTTGACTACGTTGTTACAAAAGACGACTTCAAAGATGGTGCCGTAAAACTTCAGAAAGGCAAGAAGATTTTCCACCAGCTTAAAATTAAATAAAAATTAAGGGCGTGTATAATACACGCCCAT
>JAFYQL010000090.1 GCA_017547125.1 Bacillota bacterium | reverse complement strand
ATCACCCAAAGTGCAGACACAATCTGTGCCACAACCGTTGCAGCAGCAGCTCCCTTCACCCCCCAGTCAAACACAAATATAAAAATCGGGTCTAAAATAAGATTTAAAACTGCGCCTATGCTTACCGTAAGCATACCCGTAACACCAAAGCCCTGGGCATTTATAAAGCCATTCATACCAAGGCTTATCATAATAAACACCGTACCCAAAAGGTATATATTGATATAATCCCTTGCATACGGATATGTAACATCACTTGCTCCAAAAGCATAAAGCAAAGGCTTCTTAAAAACAAAAACTGTCACAGAAAGTACAACCGCCGTAATAATAAGCATCGAAAATGTATTGCCCATTATTTTTGCAGCTCTTTCCGTATCCTTTGCACCTCGTGCCATAGCAAAAAGCGGCGCCCCGCCCATACCAAAAAGATTTGAAAATGCAGTTATTATACTTATTATTGGCAACACAAGACCTATGCCCGTCATAGCCCATGCCGAAGCACCGGGTATATGACCCACATATATTCTGTCAACCACGCTATACAAAACATTTATAAGCTGAGCAAGTATCATAGGTACTGCAAGACGCATTATATTGCCCCATACACTGCCTTCACTAAAATCGCTTTTAGCCTTAATCATAAAACCATTCCTTTACTGTATACAAACAATAAATACTGATTTTAATATATCACATAACAGACCGCAAATAAATAAAAAAAGACCGTATGAATTTCTTCACACGGTCGATGTGTCAATTATTCAAGGCCTTCAACCTTTGTATTGTATGAATACTGTGGTGTTGGGAACTGTTCAGCCTTAACTTCTTTGCTATATGCGTTAAATGCTTCAACTGCGATTTCGCCGATGTTAGCATATTTCTTTGCAAATTTTGGGACCCAGTCAGTAAAACCAAGCAGGTCATGCATAACCATAGCCTGAACTTCGCAGTCCACACCTGCACCAATACCGATAATAGGAATATTGATATTCTTTCTGATATATGATGTTACATCTGAAGGAACACCTTCAACCATAATCATAAATGCACCTGCATCTTCAATAGCCTTTGCATCTTCAAGAAGTAATTTGGCTGCAATAGCATCTTTACCCTGAACCTTGAAGCCGCCCATAGCCGCTGAAATCTGTGGTGTAAGGCCAATGTGACCGCAAACAGGAGTGCCAGATTCAACGATAGCCTTAACTACTGCCGCTGATCTTTTTCCGCCTTCAAGCTTGATTGCGTCACAGCCGATTTCCATCATAAATCTGTTTGCTGTGTGGATACCCTGTTCAATGCTTTCGTTATATGAGCCAAAAGGCATATCTCCGATTATAAATGTGTTAGGCGCACCTCTTCTTACTGCTTTTCCGTGATGAATGATATCGTCAGGTGTTACACCAACTGTACCACTATATCCAAGCATTGTCATACCAAGTGAGTCACCAACAAGTATCATTTCTATTTCACTTTTTTCCACAAGTGTTGCAAATGAATAGTCATAACATGTTACGAGTGAAAACTTGTTGCCATTAACTTTTGTTTCTCTTATTTCAGGTACAGTGATTTTCTTTTTCATGTTTGTTCCTCCTTGGTATATGGTTATTTAATGTTGAATATACAATGAAATTGCATAACGACTATTGCTGAAGTATAACACCACAACACCATCAAGTCAATAGGTAATACCACTTTTTATAAAAGTCGGACAACCGACATTTGATGTTATACCACCATATATTGTTATTTTTTTAAATATCCCTCCTATATATTCTCGCATTCTTTCCCAACTATTAAAAAAAGCCCGCATCACTGCTGGCTTTTTGCTTTAATATCAATTTCCACTCGTTTTGTTTTTATGCATTTTTACTTTTATTTATGCACTCAAAAACGCTTTCTATTTTATCTTTTTTGGGTATACCGCTTGCAAAGGCACACGCCCCACCGCAAGAAACTGCCAGAAGGAATGCTTTTTCATAATCGCCAAACATTTTTAATCCTGCAGCAAAGCCTGCTACCATACTGTCGCCCGCACCCACCGTACTTACAACACTTCCTTTAGGTGCTTTGCACCTCATCACTCTGCCGTCTCCGCACAAAAGCACTGCACCCTGCTTTCCCATAGATACCATAACATTTTCTGCTCCGTCGCCGTCATAGCACTGCAGTTTTTTAGCATAGGCAATTATGCCTTCATCTGTTTCTATCTTTGTATTAAAAATTTCTTCAAGTTCCCTTAGGTTCGGCTTTATAAGAAAAGGCTTATATTTAAGTGTACTTAAAAGATTCTGCCCTTCAGCATCAACTATAAATTTTATATTTCTTCTGCGTGCCTCAAAAGCCATTCTTTCATACATATTTTTTATTTTGCTTTTTGGCATACTGCCCGAAAAAACAAATATATCATCTTTTTTAGCGTCGTCAAAAAGCTTTATAAGCTCATCAAAATCACTTTCTCCAACTTCAGGCCCTATGCCGTTAAGCTCAGTTTCGTTTTTGCCGTTTATTTTAACATTTATACGTGTAAGTCCATTTTTAAGCACAACAAACTTATTAGAAATTCCCTTTTCGTCAAGGCGTCTTATAATCTCTTCACCCGTAAAGCCCGCCGCAAAACCAAGTGCAGTTGTTTCCACCCCCAGTTCATTAAGCACGCATGACACATTTATGCCTTTTCCGCCTTCAACAACAGATTCTTTTCTGCTTCGGTTAAGACTGCCCAATTTAAAATTTTCTGTTTCAACAATATAATCCAGCGACGGATTAAGCGTTACAGTAAAAATCACATTTATCACCCCATTGGAAATATAATTTCCCCTATACAGAAAATTATACAGAAAAGGCAGGCAAAATAAAAGTTTTCATTTTTATTTCCATTGTCCGTTTTTCTGCATACTTGTGAAAAAAATATAACTTATCACAAAGATACTTCCGTATTAT
>JAFYQL010000089.1 GCA_017547125.1 Bacillota bacterium | reverse complement strand
ATTTAAATTTGGGAAATTTTTATATGGTTGTGTGTATTGAAATGGTGGTTATGCTGAACATATTTTCGGTTTTTGTAATTATAATATGTTGCAGCTGGGTTTTGGATAGCAAAATATGTAAAAAATAACAAATGAAATTGTTAATTTTGATAATGCGTTCGGCAAAATGACAGAAAATGCCAAAAATATAAGCGGAAAATGTCATCTTTTACACATAATTATTTTCTGTTTCTATTTATTATTGGTGTTGGATGTGCTAATATATACATAAGCCTAAACTTTTTTAATGTGGGATATTGGCTTTTAGTAAGCTTTAGGAGATGATGAAATGAGTAAAAATGAAATGATTGCAATGCTTTTGGCAGGCGGTCAGGGCAGCAGACTTGGTATATTGACAAGAAAAATTGCTAAACCTGCAGTAGCTTTCGGCGGGATGTATCGTATCATCGACTTTCCGCTTAGTAACTGTGTAAACTCAGGCGTAAACAGCGTGGGTGTGCTTACACAGTATCAGCCATTAAGACTTAATCAGCATATCGGTATCGGTATTCCTTGGGACCTTGACCGTAAAAGCGGCGGTGTAACTGTACTTTCTCCACACGTAAAAGGCGGGGATGAAAGCGGCGAATGGTTTATGGGTACTGCAAATGCTATTTACCAGAATATTGAATTTATAGATGCAGCCGACCCTGAATATGTTCTTATACTTTCAGGCGACCATATCTACAAAATGGACTATTCAAAGATGCTTGATTTCCATAAGGAAAACAACTGTGCTGCTACTATTGCAGTTCTTGAAGTTCCGCTTGATGAAGCAAGCCGTTTCGGTATTATGAATACTGAAGCAGATGACAAAATTTATGAATTTGAAGAAAATCCTGCAAATCCAAAGAGCAATCTTGCATCTATGGGTATTTATATCTTCACTTGGAGCAAACTTAGAGAAGCTCTTATTGAAGACAACAAAGTGCATGCAAACAGCGACTTTGGTATGCATATAATCCCACGTATGCTTGAAGCAAATGAAATTATGTATGCTTACAGATTCAAGGACTACTGGAAAGACGTAGGTACAATTGAATCTTACTGGCAGGCAAATATGGACCTTATTGAACATGTTCCTTCATTTAATCTTTACGAAGATTTCTGGAAGATTTATACAAACACAGAACATCAGCCTCCACAGTATGTGGGCGAAGGCGGTGTTGTTAAAAAGAGCATCGCATCAAACGGCTGCGAAATTTATGGTACAGTAGAAAATTCTGTATTGGGCCCTGAAGTTATTGTTGGTAAGGGCGCAGTTGTTAAAGGATCTATCATTATGCAGGGCACAGTTATCGGCGAAGGTACAGTTATTGAAAGATGTATCATTGATGAATACTGTGTTATCGGCAGCAATGTCAAGATGGGCATTGGCGAAGATGTTATTAACGAAGATAAGCCAAAAATTTACAATACAGGCATCACAGTAGTTGGTGAAAAAACTGTTATTCCTGCAAATGTTGAAATAGGCAAGAACTGTGTAATTTTTGGTGAAACTACAGAAGCTGATTATGCAGAAGGCAAACTGCCAAGCGGAAAATCTGCAGTGAAAGAGGGGGTAGAATAATATGAAAGCAATTGGTATTATTTTAGCCGGAGGCAGCAGCGAAAGACGTTTAGGTGACCTTACACTTTCAAGAGCAGCATCTGCTATGCCTGTTGGCGGCAGCTACAGAACAATCGACTTTCCGTTAAGCAATATGTCAAACTCAGGTATCCAGAAGGTAGCCGTTATTGCTCAGTACAATTCACGTTCACTTCAGGACCATCTTTCAAGTGCTAAATGGTGGGATTTCGGAAGAAGAAACGGCGGTCTTTTTGTTCTTACACCATACGTAACAAATGACAATGCATATTGGTTCAGAGGAACAGCTGACTCAATGTATCAGAATATGTCTTTCCTTAAGAGAAGCCACGAAAAGTATGTTGTAATCACATCAGGCGACTGTGTATACAAAATGGATTACAATGATATTATCAAGGCTCACGCTGCAAAGGGTGCAGACATCACTATAGTTACAAAAAACTTTGCTCAGGACAAAGACCTTACAAAGATGGGTATTGTCGAAACTGATGCTGAAGGCAGAGTAATCGAGTTTGAAGAAAAGCCTGTTGAACCACAGAGTGATGAAGCAAGCCTTGGTATCTATGTTATGGAAAGAACTCTTCTTATGAAGATTCTTGATGAAATTGTTCCTGATGACAGATACGACTTTGTAAAAGACGTTCTTATAGGTATGAGACGCAAACTTAAAATTTATGCATACAAGTTTGATGGATACTGGAATTCAATCGGCGGCGGTATTGTAGACTATTATAATGCTAATATGGACTTCCTTAAGAAAGAAATCAGAGATAATTTTGCTAAGGAAAAACCATACATCGCTACAAAACCAAAAGATGAACCACCGGCAAAATATAACCTTGATGCTGAAGTTTCAAACTCAGTTGTTGGCAATGGTGCTATTATCAACGGCAAGGTAGAAGGCTCAGTTATCTTCAGACGTGTATACGTAGGCGAAAAGGCAAGCGTTAAAGATTCAATACTTATGGAAAATTGTCATATCGGCAATAACTGTGTACTTGAATATGTAATTTTCGACAAAGGTGTTACTGTTTCAGATGGTGTTGTTATTAAAGGTGAAAAGGATAAACCATTTGTAGTTAAGAAAAACAGCACACTTTGATTGTAAATTTAAAAAGGTGGAATGGCAGTGGAAATTACGGATGTAAAGGTAAGAAAACTTGGAAAAGAAGGAAAAATGAAAGCTGTTGTATCAGTTACATTTGATAACGAGTTTGTTGTGCACGACATAAAGGTTATCGAAAGGGAAGAGGGCAATTTTATTGCCATGCCAAGCAGAAAAACTCCTGAAGGGGAGTTCAGAGATACAGCACATCCAATAAATGCGGCTGCCAGAACAAAACTTGAAAATGCGGTGCTGGCGGCTTATGAGGCAGCATTGACAGAAGAAAGTGAATAATTTAAAGCCCGGTGTCTTTTGCAGATGCCGGGTTTTTTGAATTGGATACATTAAAAACACAAATTAGGGTAAATAAAAATTGCAACAAGCAAAAAGTTTACAACAATTTGCTTTTGTGATATATTGAAGGGGCATAAAATTGAGCTTGTTATGCAAATATAAAATAAGCCGGATTCGGTTTTAATAAATGGAGGTAATATCTATGAATTCACCATTAAGAGGAGCATGTATCATCGGTCAGTCTGGTGGTCCATCTTCTGTTATCAACTCAAGTGCATACGGTGTAATCCGTACAGCTCTCGATTCTGAATTCATTACTAAAGTATACGGTGCTAACCACGGTATCAAAGGCGTACTTAACGATCGTCTTTTAGTTATGGATGAAGAAGATCCTGAAGAACTTGAACGCTTACTCTACACACCATCTTCAGCGCTTGGCTCATGCCGTTACAAAATTGCTGACCCTGATGCAGATGATACAGATTACAAGCGTATTCTTGAAATCTTCAAAAAATATGATGTTCGTTATTTCTTCTACAACGGCGGAAATGACTCAATGGACACATGTAACAAAATTTCAAAATACATGAACAAGGTTGGCTATGACTGCCGCGTTATCGGTGTTCCAAAAACAATCGACAACGACCTTTTCGGTACAGACCACTGTCCAGGTTTTGCATCTGCTGCAAAATACATCGCAAGCTCTGTTATGGAAGTTTCAAGAGACTCACAGGTTTACGATGTTGGTATGATTACAATCATCGAATGTATGGGTCGTCACGCAGGCTGGCTTACAGCTGCTGCTGAACTTGCAAATACAATGGGAGACGGTCCTGACCTTATCTACCTTCCTGAAGTAGATTTCGATATGGACAAGTTTATTGCTGATGTAGCAAAATGCTATAAAGAAAAAGGCAACTGTATCATTGCTGTATCAGAAGGTATCCACTATGCTGACGGACGTTTCGTTTCAGAAGCTGAAACATCAGCAACTGACGGTTTCGGCCACGCACAGCTTGGCGGTCTTGCTGCTAAACTTGCTGCAGTATGTAAAGAAAAAATCGGTGCAAAGGTTCGTGGTATCGAGCTCAGCCTTCTTCAGAGATGTGCTGCGCACTGTGCATCAGGCACTGACATCAACGAAAGCTTCTTAGCAGGTAAAACAGCTGTTGAAGCTGCTCTTGAAGGTGCAACAGACGTTATGGTAGGTTTTGAGTGCAACCGTGAAAACGGCTATGAATGCAAAACAAAACTTTTCGAACTTAGCAAAGTTGCTAACTTCGAACAGAAACTTCCTGTTGAATGGATCAACGAAGACAAAAACGGCGTCACAGAAGAATTTGTTAAATACTGCTTACCTTTAATTCAGGGTGAAACACCTATGGTTAAAGAAAACGGTCTTCCACACTTCTGCAATCTTAAGAAAGTTTTTGCTGAATAATTAAAAATTGAGACACTGTAATTATATTACAGTGTCTTTTTTTGTTTTTGAATAGGATACAATTGTATACAAAATACTGTACTCGTGTTGATTTGTACTTTTTAAAAGAGTATAATATATACTGTATACAAAATTTTTATCGGGTGAAGTGCTATGAGTGAAAAAGTATATAAAGCATACGCAAAAATAAATATAACTCTTGATGTTCTTGGTAAAAGAGATGATGGTTATCACGAGCTTGAAATGATAATGCAGAACGTAGACCTTTATGACGTTGTAACTGTCAAAAAACGTGAAGGGGGCATTGTTCTTTCTTCAAGCAGAAAGGATTTGCCTCTTGATAAAGGTAATATTGCATACAGAGCGGCAGAGCTTATGTTTGAAAAATATGGTGTTCAGGGCGGTATCGAAATTGATATCGAAAAGCATATCCCTGTTGCGGCAGGTCTTGCGGGCGGAAGCACAGACGGTGCGGCTGTTATAAAGGCAGTAAACGATTTGTATGAACTTGGTCTTGGTGAAGAAGAGCTTAAAAACTGCGCGTCACAGATAGGATCAGATATTCCATACTGCGTGGCAGGAAAAACAAGCCTTGCTACAGGAAGAGGCACAGACCTTACTTACCTTGCACCTATGCCAAAGATGTATGTTGTGCTTGCAAAGCCTGATATAGATGTTTCAACTGCATTTGTTTACAAAAACTATAAGGCTGAAAATGTTGAAAAAAGACCTGAAACTGCTAGAATGGTTGATGCAGTAAATAGAGGTGACACAAAAACTATAGCAGAAGGTCTTTGTAACGTGCTTGAAAGCGTGACAACAAAGCATTATCCGATAATAAATGAAATAAAAGCAAAATTTATTGAATGCGGTGCCGTAAATTCACTTATGAGCGGTAGCGGACCTACAGTTTTTGCGGTGTTTGAAGAGAAAGAAACAGCTGATAAGGCTGCTGAAGAAATAAAATCAATATTTGGTATCGAAGAAGTTTATTCTGTTACAACGGTTTAAGCAAAGGGGGTTATATTATGGAGTATAACTTTAGCATCAATACAAATGAATATCTGCCTTTAAGAGATGTTGTTTTCAACAATCTCAGAGATGCAATTTTAAAAGGCGACCTTAAGCCGGGCGAAAGACTTCTTGAAAATCAGCTTGCTGATAAGCTTGGCGTAAGCCGTACACCTGTAAGAGAAGCACTTCGTATGCTTGAACAGGAAAACCTTGTTCTTCTTATACCAAGAAAAGGTGCTCAGGTGCTTGAAATAAGCGCAGACGACATCAAAAACATAATGGAAATAAGAAGTTCACTTGAAGTGCTTGCTATGAAGTATGCATGCAAGAATATGTCAGAAGAAAAAATAGCAGAACTTAAAAAATATAATACACAGTTTGTTGAAGCTTTTGAAAATGACGATTATCAGGCGGTGGCTGATGCCGATGTGAACTTTCACAATATCATTATAGAGGCGGCAAAAAACGATATGCTCTGTGTGCTTATAAACAACATAAGAACAAGAGCCTACCGTTTCAGAATGGCATATCTTGAAGTGTATGAAACAAAAGAAGCAGTTATCGAGCATCACAGAAAAATAGTTGAAGCAATTGAAAACCACTGGGAAGAAAAAGGTGTTCAGATTATGGCAGAACATATTGAACACCAGATGCTTGAAATACTTAAATCACTTGAAAACTAAAATTGTGTTACAATTTTGCACTTTGGTTGAAATAACATAAGAAAAAAGTTAAAATTTTATATATAGGATGCAAAGGAGGGCTGTTTGTGTCGGATAACAGAAGAAGAAAAACAGAAAGTACTGTACGCAGTTCCGAAAGAAGACGAGTTACTGCAGCTGAAAAAACTGAAGTAAGAAAACAGCAGAGAATAAATAAAAACAGAAAAAGAAGACAGATGGGATTGCTCCTTGTATCAGCAATTGCCGTACTGCTTGCTTTTGTAGTGATTTTTTCTGCAGTGCGCAAAAATGCAACAGAAATTTCAGTTGACGAAACAGTTGTGTGCACAGTTAAAAAGACAAACATAACAAGCGAAGACATAACAAATACAATCACTGCCCAGCTTGCATCAGAGCACGGCACAAACATACTTATCAACGAAGAAATACTTCTTGAAGATGTGCGTGCACCTAAAAAAGAACTTGTCACTATGGAATATGCGCTCACACAGCTTAAACTTGCGGTTTCATACAAAGTTGAGGCTGCGGTTGTTATGGTTGACAACAACAAGGTTGCCGTTATGAGCAATGTGGAAGAGGCTGAAAATATTCTCACATCAATAATTGCTGAATATATTCCTGCAGACAAGAATATAGTTGAAAGCGGATTTGTTGAAGATGTAGTGGTTGAAAAGGACTTTGTTGATTCCGGCGAAATTATGCATGCAGAAGAAGTACGAACAAAACTTACTGTTGGCAGTCCTGTAACAAAAACATACACAATATCCACAAATGATACACTCTATAAAATTGCAGTAAATGCAGATATTACTGTTGAAGAACTTCTTGCGGCAAATCCGGGTATTACACTGGATAGCGTGCTCAGGGTTGGTCAGCAGCTTAACCTTACTGTGCTTGAGCCTTTCCTTTCTGTAAAGACTGCAGAAAATCTTGTTTTTACAGAAAAACAGCAGAAGGAAGTTGAGTACAGACAGGATAGCAGCAAGCCTGCGGGATACAAAAAGGTTACTCAGCAGGGTAAAGACGGACAGAAGGAAGTTGTGACACAGATAATAAGAATAAATGGTTTTGAAGCAGAGGAAAGGGTTATATCAGAAAAAACCACTGTTGAGCCTGTTACTGAAATTATTGTTGTGGGAACAAACTAACGTTTCGAAAAAAGTTCACGTTGTTCAAGCTTTTTTCGAGAGGACATAAGAATAAACAGATGAGTTCCGGCGGCAGGCCTTGAAACTTGTCGGCACTTTGCGATGCAAAGTTGCTTTGCAACCCTTGCTCGTCGGGTGCATTACTGTTTTCCAAGATGATAGAATTGTGGAGGCAGTCAGGAAACCTATGAACCCAAAAGATTTTGGGCGACAAAGTCGTTTTCACGAAGTGAAAATTCTTGACAAAGCGTTTCCCGAACCCTTCCGCAAGGGAAAAAACTTAAGGCGGCTTTGATGTCGCCTTTTTAATAAGAACGGAGGTATTTTTTAAAATGCAGAAAATACTTGTAGTAGAT
>JAFYQL010000088.1 GCA_017547125.1 Bacillota bacterium | reverse complement strand
TTGAGCCTAATATGATTTATGCAGTTATAAAGGCTGAAAGCAATTTCAGGGCGGACGTGGTTTCTTCAAAAGATGCCAAAGGACTTATGCAGATAACAGGCTCAACAGGTAAGTGGCTGGCTGAGCTGATGGAAAACGAATATTTTGAAGACTATATGCTTTTTGATGAAGAAACAAATATCGAAATGGGATGCTGGTATCTTAGCCATCTTATAAAAAACTATGACAGTATAGATATTGCTCTTGCGGCTTATAATGCGGGCAGCGGCAATGTTTCAAGATGGATAAATGAACTAGCTCTGACAGAAGAAAACACAGACGTGATTCCTTTTGCCGAAACAAGAAACTATATTGAAAAAGTGAAAATCTACAGAAAGATATATAATTTCCTCTACAAATAAGGAGAAAATATGAAGAAAATTATTTTGTTTTTGCTGCTTGCAAGCCTCACACTTTCCGGATGCGGTGGCAAGGAAAAAGAAAATGAAGAAAGCGTTATAACCGGCACTGCAGGCGAAATGGTTGATGAAATAGATACAGGCGAGATTGTTCTTTCTATGCGTACAACATCAACTCTTAATCCTTTGCTTAACGAAGATGCATCGGTTGACAGTATCCTCAGAATAATGTATATGCCTGTAATTGACCTTGATGAAACAGGAAAACCATCTCCATCAATTGCTGAAAGCTGGTATTATTCAGAAGAAGGTACTGTGCTTAACGTGAAAATAAAAGAAGGCATTTTGTGGCATGACGGAAGCGAAGTTACGGCAGATGACATTATCTATTCTGTTGGTGTGCTTAAAGAAGCCGGTGAAAATGCCGTTTATAAAGAATGTGTTGAAAACATAACTGAGTGCATTAAAAACGGAAAATATTCCCTTGAAGTGCATTTTGATGAAGCATATAGCGGCAATGTATACTCAATGTGCTTCCTTCCTGTAAACAGAAACTGGGGTATGCGTGCCGGCAGTAAGGTGGGTGCCCTTGGTAACGGAAGCTATGCCTTTGAAAGCTATACTCCGGCAAAGGAAATTGTGCTTAAGGCGGCAGAAAAAACTTCAGCGCAGAAGCCTTACACACAGACTGTAAGGGTTAAAATGACAACAGACTCTGACACAGATATATATTCATTCAGCCAGAGACTTACAGACTGCATCAATGTTAAGGAAAGCGAAATGGGACGTTTTGACATAGGTGCAGATGCAAATAAATATAGTTATGTAAGCAATTATTACGATTTTATAGGCTTTAATTTTGGCAACAGTATTTTAAGCGAAAGAAACATAAGAAAAGCTATTGCATACGCAGTACCTCTTGAAAGCATTATTGATGGTGTTTATCTTTCAAATGCAGTTGCGGCATCAACACCGATAAGCCCTGCAAGCTATCTTTATGATGATACTGTTAAAACATACGATTATAGCCTTGAAGCATCAAAGGATTATTTTGAAGCATCAGGTTTCAGCGTAGGTGCAGAAAGTGATATAAGAGCAAGACATGAAGAAGATGAAGTGCAGACGCTTTCATTCCGTCTTCTTGTAAATGAAGAAAGCGAAGAGAGAAAACAGGCTGCAAGAAAAATTGCAGAAGAACTGAAGGCTGCAGGATGTGAAATAACTATTGAAAAGGTTCCTTTTGATGAGTATGTGAAAAAGCTTGAAAAAGGCGACTTTGATATGTTTATGGGCGGCTGGGAAATGTCAGTTATGCCTTATCCGGGATTTATGTTTGACTCAGCGCATATAGGCAAAACAAACTATATTTCATACAACAGTGAAAAAATGGATTCGCTTCTTGCAGAAACATATACAGAAGTTGCTAATTCTGCAATACTTGAAAATTACAGTGCAATTCAGCACGAGATAGCAGAAGAATTGCCTTATGTAAGCCTTGTTTACAGAAAGTCAGCCATTTTTACAGACGAAATGATTTCAGGCGACATAATGCCGTATAAAGATAACTGCTACAAAACTATAGCACAGTGGAAAACAGAACGAAGGTGATTTGAATGTCACAGATGCGTAAAAACATAATAACAGGCGAGTGGGTTATAGTGGCCGGCAACAGATACAAAAAGCCTTATGCTTACAAGCATAGCCGTACTGCAAAGGAAAACTGCACAACAGTGTGTCCTTTCTGTGTTGGTAATGAAGAGATGACAACTGAAGAAAGATATCGTGTGGAAGAAAACGGAGCATGGCAGGTAAGGGTATTTAAAAATAAATATCCTGCAGTTGATGACGAAGTTTTTGAAACAAGTGATGATATGTTTTATACCTTTGAAGAGGGAAAAGGCTTCCACGAAGTTCTTGTTGATACACCGGTTCACGGACAGGAGCCTCATACATTCAGCACTGAAAAGATGTGCCAGGTGCTTCGTGCCATAAGCGACAGAGTTGAGCTTATAAAAACTATGGACGGAATAAAATACGTTCAGGTCTTTAAAAACAACGGACCTATGGCAGGTGCATCAATTGCACATTCACATTGGCAGATAATAGGCATTCCGCTTGTACCTATGGAGCAGGAAAGAAGCCTGATATCTTTTGAAAAATATATGAAAGAAAAAGGCAAGTGCCTTCTTTGTGATATGCTTGAGCACGAAAAAGAAGAAAATGTGCGTATAGTGTATGAAAACGATGATTTTGCTGTGTTTATTCCTTATGCGGCAAAGTTCTGCTTTGAACTTTATATTGTGCCTAAAAGACACATGAAAGCATTTTCGGATATGACAGACAGTGAGTTTATGTCACTTGCTGATGCTCTTAAGGATACAATGCACGGTGTAACACTTCTGAGAGAAGAAATATCATACAATGTATGCCTTCAGGATGCACCTAAGGAATGCGGTGGAGAATATCACTGGTACATAAGAATTATACCTCGTATAGGCGCTTTAGCGGGCTTTGAACACGGCACAAGCTGTTACATAAACCCTATGATGCCTGAAGATGCGGCACGCACTATGAGAGAAAATATGAAGATAGTGCTTGAAGGAAAATAAGAGGTGGTTCAATGCCTTTATACTGGTGGTTTATTATTATAGCAATAATTGTTGCACTTAATGCAGAAAAAATTGATAACTGTATTAATGCAAATGGAAAACTTAAAAAAATTATAGTCGTATTTTTCGTTTTTATGGTAGTTACAATTGCAATTATGATAAAAAATACGTTATAAAAGAGGATGCTAATGCATCCTCTTATTTTTTATTATTGAAAGCATATCGTTTTTTATCTCTGCAGCACCTGAAAAAATAATAAGCATTGTGTAAGTAATTCCCATTATAAAAAGTGAGGGAATAAATGACAGATTAAAATGCTGACGTGTGAAAATGCTTATGTTTATGGAGCAGAAGGCACAACAGAAGGGCATGAAAAATTTATTCAGAAGTATATGTATCAGGTTTTCTTTTCTGATACATTTTGATATGCCCATTGTACAACACCATAAAAGCCCTGTGAATGTTGAAATGATAAAGGCATCTATGCCGATAACAGGCATAAGAAAATATATGGCGGCGATGTTTATAAGTGATGAAACAAGTGAAATTAGAAATATAAAATTGTGCATTCCAAGACCGTTGAGTATACCGCAGAGAGTTATGTTTGTGTATAAAAGTGGACAAAGGAGCGAAAGTTTTTTAAGCAATACTCCAAGAGAAGCGTTATGATATACGGCTATGCATATTTCCTGCGAAAAAGCAAAGAAAAATGAAAATGCCATAAAGCTAACTGCAGAGGTAAAAGAAAGGCTTTTTTCAACGGCTTTTTCGACAGAATTTTTGTTTCCGGAAACACTTGCACTGCTTATGGCCGGCATAAGTGATGACGAAACGGCAACAAGCACCGATGACGGAAACTGTATAAGGGGCATTGCCATGCCGGTAAGCGAGCCGAAAAGCGACAGTGAGTTTACTGATGATGAAAAAAGGCTTAGCCTTGAGGGTATAAGCACGTTTTCTACTGCTGAAAGAAGTGATGCAGATATTCTTGTCAGTGTGAGGGGCAGTGCTATGGCTATGACATTTGCTATTGAAATTCCGGCAGAAGATGTGGCTTTAAACGGGGGTTTTGTGTGCTTAAGAAAAATAAGCGTCAGCAGAAACGAAAGCATTTCGCCTATGGCAACGCCTGTAACTGCCGCCGCACAGGCATATTCCATTCCTTTTGAAAAGAAAAACGGATACAGCATAAACACAACGGCAACCCTTATAATCTGCTCAAAAACCTGAGCACAAGCGGGATATATATGTTTTTGAAGTCCGTAAAAATATCCGCGTATGCAAGATGCACAGGCCATAAAAGGAAAACACAGAGACAGTATTTTTAAAAGCGGAGAGCATCGCGTATCGCCAAGAAATTTTTCGGCAATGATGTCAGAAAAAATAAAAACAACAATACTTAAAAAAGCGGCGGCACAGGATGAGAAAAGAGCAGATGAAACAAGTGTTTTAAAGCAGTTTCGTCTTTTTTCGCATTCTTCTGATGTTATTTTTGATATGGCGGTGGAAATGCCTGAAGATGAAATGCTCCACACCAACATATATATGGGCATAATAAGCTGATAAAGCCCCATACCTTCAGCCCCGATGGCATTGCTCATAAAAATTCTGTAGAAAAAGCCAATAAGGCGTGTTATAACACTTGCAGATGTAAGTATAAAAGCACCCTGAACCAGTTTTTTTGTGCTCATAAAATTCTCCTTAAGGTGTGATGTTATATTTTTATGTTTTCTGAAGTTTAAAAATACAAAAATAAGACTATAGATGGAAACAGGCAAGTACTTTATGGTATAATTAAATTTAATGGATTGATATAAAGGAGTGATATGCATGTTTGATATAAAAGAAGAACTTAAGAAACTGCCTTCAAAACCGGGCGTGTATATCATGCGCGATGAAAACGATGTGATTATATATGTTGGAAAGGCTATAAACCTTAAAAACAGAGTAAGACAGTATTTTCAGAACAGTTCAAACAAATCGGTTAAGGTGGCCAGCATGGTGAAAAATATTGCCGAGTTTGAATACATTGTTACTGAAAACGAAATGGAAGCCCTTAACCTTGAGTGCAACCTTATAAAAGAATATAGTCCTAAATATAACATCCGTCTTAAAGACGACAAATCTTATCCGTCTGTCAAGGTTACTCTTAACGAGGACTTTCCGAGAGTGTTTACAACACGAAATATTGTGAAGGACGGAGCAAAATATTATGGACCTTTTACCGATGCATACGCACTTAAGGAAACCATAGAAACAGTAAACAAAATGTGGCCTTTGCGCAAATGCAAGAAGGTTCTTCCAAGGGATATGGGTAAGGAAAGACCATGCCTTAACTACCACATAGGACAGTGTTGTGCGCCTTGCGACGGACTTGTTTCGAAAGAAGAATACAGAAAAATTGTTGATGAAGCAGTTGATTTTATAGAAGGAAGACACGACAAGATACTTTCAAAGCTTAAAAAAAATATGGAAGATGCTGCCGAAAATCTTGAGTTTGAAACTGCGGCAGCACTCAGAGATAAAATTAAGGCCATAGAAGCCATTTCTGTAAGACAGAGAGTTACAAATACAAATGTGGCAAACTGCGACGTAATAGCATTTGTGCGTGCCTTTGATGAGGCTCTTGTACAGGTGTTTTTTGTGCGCGAAGGCAAGATTACAGGCAGAGAACATTTTATGCTTAACGGTGTTGAAGAACTTACAAGAAGCGGTGTTATAACTGAGTTTGTAAAGCAGTTTTATAGCGGTACTGCATTTATTCCGAAGGAAATTCTTCTTTCAGAGCCTTTGGAAGAGGAAGAAGACGGGGTGATAGAAGCGTGGCTTTCTTCTATGAGACAAAGCAAGGTGTCAATTCTTGTGCCTCAGAAGGGCGAGAAAAAAGATCTTGTGGATATGGCATACAAAAATGCCTCAATCACATTTGAACAGTTTGGCGAAAAAATAAAGCGTGATGAAATGCGTACAGTGGGCGCTTCAAAGGAAATTCAGAATATTCTTGGTCTTGAGAAAATACCTGAAAGAATAGAGGCTTACGATATTTCAAACATTCAGGGATTTTATTCTGTCGGGGCAATGGTTGTTTTTGAAAATGGACGTGCAAAGAAAAGCGACTACAGAAAATTCAAAATCAAATCCGTTGTGGGCGCTAACGATTTTGCAAGTATGCAGGAAGTTTTGAGAAGAAGAATAAACCATGGTCTGCTTGAAAAAGACGGCGAAGAGGGTCTTTCAGGAAAAGGCTTTTCAAAACTGCCGGATCTTATTATGATGGACGGCGGAAAGCCTCAGATTACGGCGGCGCTTTCTGTGCTTGCAGATTTTGGTCTTAATATTCCTGTGTGCGGTATGTTCAAGGACGACAATCACAGAACAAAAGGGCTTCTTTATAACGATGTGGAATATTATATGCCGCAAAACAGCGAAGGCTTTAAGCTTGTAACAAGAATT
>JAFYQL010000087.1 GCA_017547125.1 Bacillota bacterium | reverse complement strand
AGCCTGTATCAACCTTAAACATTTCGCCTGTCTGAAGTTTCTTTTTGATGATAGTACCGCCGGCATTTAAAAATACCACGCCGTCGCCTGTTAATCTCTGCATAACAAACCCTTCGCCGCCAAAAAGGCCTGCGCCAAGCTTCTTCTGCAGCATAATATCAATGTTAACGCCCTTTGCTGCACAAAGAAAAGCAGATTTCTGACAAATAAGGCTTCTGTCAAATGCATCAAGGTCAACAGGAATAATCTTGCCAGGATATGAAGATGCAAAAGCAACCTTTGCCTTTCTTGTAGGGTCGCCGTTTGTAAATACAGTCATAAATAAACCTTCGCCTGTCAAAGCACGTTTGCCCGCACTGAAAAGCTTTCCTTTTAAGCCTTTTCCCTCGTCTGCACCGCTTCCGTCGCCAAATATAGTTTCCATGTTGATGCATGCGTCCATGTAGTTCATTGCGCCCGCTTCAGCAATTATGCTTTCACCCGGATCAAGTTCAATTTCAACAAGCTGCATGTCATCACCAAAAATTTCAAAGTCGATTTCGTCAGCCTTTGTAAAAACCACTCCGTTTTTCTGCATTTTACCATTTGCTGCACCCTGTTCCATCTGCGCACCACAGTTATTACAAAATCTACTGCCGTCCTGAAGACGTGCACCACAATTACCGCAAAAAGCCATATTCATACCTCCTTAGCCATCATCACAATGCCGCATTCCACAGCATTATTTGCATTATATTATATCATTAAATAAACATTTTTTCACTATTTATTTTTCTCATTTACATCCCTCACAATAATTTTTCAATACTTTTTATCCAAACCCTTGAAAAAAGCAGTTTCGCTATTGAGAAACCCAAGCCATTGTGGTATATTAAACAATAGCGTATTTATAAATGTAACTAGTCCACATATTATAAAGGAGAATGAAAATATATGAAATTAGGTATCGTAGGTCTTCCTAACGTAGGAAAATCAACACTTTTCAACTCAATGACACTTGGCAAAGCAGAAGCTGCCAATTACCCATTCTGTACAATCGATCCTAACGTTGGTGTTGTAGCCGTTCCTGACAAACGTCTTGACCGTCTCACAGCACTTTACAACTCAGCAAAAACAACTCCTGCTGTTATCGAATTCGTTGACATTGCAGGTCTTGTAAAAGGCGCAAGCAAGGGTGAAGGCTTAGGCAACAAATTCCTCAGCCACATCCGTGAAGTTGACGCTATTGTTCACGTTGTACGTTGCTTCGAAGATCCTAACGTAATCCACGTTGAAGGTTCAGTAAACTCAGTTCGTGACATCGAAACAATCAACCTTGAGCTTATCTTCTCAGATATGGAAATCATCGAAAGAAGACTTTCAAGAACAATCAAATCAGCACAGAGCGACAAATCACTTCGCAGAGAAGTTGAAATCCTTCAGAAACTTTACAAAGAACTTGAAGAAGGCAAATGTGCAAGACTTGTTGAATTTGATAACGATGACGATTATACATTCGTAAACTCACTTGACCTTCTCACAGCAAAACCTGTACTTTACGCAGCAAACGTAGTTGAAGACGACCTTATGAACGACGGTGCTGACAACGAAAACGTAAAAGCAGTTCGTGAATATGCAGCAAACGAAAACTCAGAAGTATTCGTACTTTGTGCAAAAATCGAAGAAGAAATTTCAGAACTTGACAATGAAGAAAAAGCTGAATTCCTTGCAGATTTAGGCGTAGAAGGCAGCGGTCTTGACAGACTTATCAGTGCAAGCTACAAGCTTCTTGGCCTTATCAGCTACCTTACAGCAGGCCCTACAGAAAGCCGTGCATGGACAATCAAAAACGGTACAAAAGCACCTGGTGCTGCAGGCAAAATCCACAGTGACTTCGAAAGAGGCTTCATCCGTGCTGAAGTTGTTGCATACGATGACCTTGACAGACTTGGCTCATATACACTTGCAAAAGAACAGGGTCTTGTTCGTTCAGAAGGTAAAGAATACGTTGTTAAAGACGGCGACGTAATTCTCTTCAGATTTAACGTATAATTTCAAAACAAAAAAGGAGTGGAAATCCACTCCTTTTTTGTTTTATAATTTATCCCATTTCAAATCAACAGGGCTATGGCCTCTTACTGCCTCAACAATTCTTTCTGCAAAATTGTCACTCAAAATGTCATCTTTGTCCAGCACTTCAATACCATACTGTCTTGCTCTGTTGTATGTACCCTGTCCTGTCGTTCCTCTATTTCCAAATGTAACTATGATGCTCTTTGAAAACCATCCGCCGAGCCTCTTCTTTGCTATAAGAAGCTCATTAAGTGCAGGTGTGTTGGCATCTGTCAGCTTGCAGCTCACAAACACAGGCATACTTTCGTCCATAAATATTACGTCTATTTCATTTTCCGGTATGGTAATACCGTCATAAGCATCCCAGTCAATCATAGCTCCAAGCTTAACGTCCTTGAATACACCGGCTTTTTTGGCATTTATGTAAACATAAAGTTCAAGCCATACACCGTAGCCCGTCATATAAGTTTTTATCTGCGGAGACGCAAACTCAAAAGAAATGTATCTGTCTGTAAGATATAAGTTATTTATAAACCCAAGTCTTT
>JAFYQL010000086.1 GCA_017547125.1 Bacillota bacterium | reverse complement strand
GATGGTTGAGTATTCGTGAGGACTGCTTAAAGTAACAGTTCTGTGGACGTCTTTGGAAAGTGTTTCAAGTAATGAAGCATAATTGCTTGAGTTGAGCGTGTGATATTTTGGAACAGCAATACCAACTTTGTAGGCCGCCCAGCTTAAACGGTATTTTGTTATTGTAGAACCGCTTTTTTCAACAAATCCATATGAAAGAAGTGTATCGAGGATTCTGTGGGCGCTGCTCTTACTGATTTCAAGGTTTTTACTTAATGTGTTAAGTGTAATGCCGTCGCTTGAAGGATAGTCTTTTATGTAGTTGAGTATTTCAAGGGCTTTGCTTAATGTCTGTAAAGGATATTTTGGATTATATTCATCAGCCATATGTATTCTCCTGCGTGATTTATTATTCTGTAGAGTGGAACGATATAAAATATTATATATTGAATATTGGCAAATTTAAAGAAGTTTTTTGGATTAACAAAGCAAAATTTTAAGCAAATGACAAAATGAATGTAGATGCACGCAAATGTGAATGATACAAGGGTTGCTATTCTGAAATAAGGAATACGTAAATTAATAAATTCAAAATAAAGAATATAATTCCATATAACAGAATTAATTGGGTAAAACTAATAGGGTGTGCAAAGAAACCTTGAGGTGATGCTGTGAGAATATTTAAAATTTAATTTGGTGTGAATGTATATAAAATATCAGATTTTTGAGGATGGTTGATAAATCACTTATAAAAGCATTGAAATCAGCAGCGTTTAAAGAAGAACAGGAGAGAAAAAATTGTGGAAATGGAATTTTTTTAGCGTTGAAGTTTTTAAAATGATTTTTTTGTTTTTAAAACATGTTTTTAGGCGTTCCGTAAAATGGAATGATATTTTTGATAAATTCCAAAAAGCTTGGTTTTTTTTGTCCGAAAACCTTGGAAAAAAGGCCATTTTGTTGAGAGGTTTGTGAACGTTGAAATATAATTAGGATGTAGATGGAGCAGGCTGCTATTTTTGATAATTTTAAGCAACGACTGCTTTAAAAAATAAAAATCTAAAAAAAGTTTTTGGAAAAGGAGCGATGAAAATGAAAGAATTAGTATTCTCAGTAGCGGAGTATATGGAGAGAGTAGCTAAAACTAAAAAGAGCATGGCTGATAAAGGCATTGATGTTCTTATCGTTACAGACCCTGCCAACATGAACTACCTTACAGGTTTTGATGGCTGGTCATTCTATGTACATCAGGGTGTTATTGTTGCACTTGACATTGAACAGCCACTTTGGTTTGGCCGTGGTCAGGATGGAAATGCAGCAAGACTTACTACATACCTTGATGAACAGAATATCTATCCTTACACAGATGATTATGTTAACTCAACAGTTAAGCATCCATATGAATTTGTGGCAGACATTCTCAGAGAAAGAGGACTTGATAAGAAAGTTATTGCTACAGAAACAGATGCTTATTATTACAGTGCAAAATGTCAGCAGACAATTGAAAGATGTCTTCCGGAAGCAACTTTCAAAGATGGTTACAACATTGTAAACTGGGTAAAAATTATCAAGAGCCCAACAGAAATTGAATTTATCAAAAAAGCTGCTGTTATTGCAGAAAAAGCAATGCATACAGCATATGACATGATTGATATCGGTGTTCGTCAGTGTGACGTTGCTGCAGCTGTATATCAGGCTCAGATCAGCGGTACAAAAGAATACGGTGGTGAATATTCAGCTATTGCACCTCTTATGCCAGCCGGTATCAGAACATCAACACCACATCTTAGCTGGACAGACGATGTATACAAAGATGGTGACACAGTAATTCTTGAACTTAGCGGTAACTATCGTCACTACCACTGTCCACTTGCAAGAACTATGATTCTTGGTAATGCATCACAGAAGGTTCGTGACCTTGGTGCTACAGTTTCAGAAGGTCTTACAGCAGCACTTGAAGGTATCAGACCTGGTATGCTTGCAGAAGACGTTGAAAGAATCTGGGCTAAAACAATTGCAAAGAGTGGTTTTGTAAAAGACTCACGTATCGGTTACTCAATGGGTCTTAACTTCCCACCTGACTGGGGTGAACACACAGCAAGCCTTCGTCCTGGCGACAAGACAGTTCTTGTTCCAGGTATGACATTCCATATGATTCCTGGTATCTGGCTTGATGACTGCGGCGTAGATACAAGTGAACCTTTTGTTGTTACAGAAAACGGTGCAGAACCTTTCTGCCACTTCAGACGTGAACTTCTTGTAAAATAAATTTGCCCAACGGTGTGCAGTGAAAACTGCACACCACAAATAAAAATGAAAGGGGAGGCAGATAATGTTAAAAAAATTTGACAATGCCTTTATGAAATTTACAGAATATGTTCTCAGCTTTTCTGTAATTGCTATGGCTGCGATACTTATTGCCGGTGTTATAGCAAGATCAGTGTTCAACTCAAGCCTTACATTTACAGAAGAAGTTGGACAGATACTTAATATAACAGTTACTTTCTTTGCAGTTGGTTACTGTGCAAAAATGGCAAGACACATCAGCATGTCAGTTGTATATGACCTTTTAGGTATTAAAGCAAAAAAAGCTTTACAGTTTATTATTACTCTTGGAACAGCAGTAATTATGTTCTATTTAACATACCTTGCTGTTTGCTATGTTATGAGTGTTAAAGAACTTGGCAGAGTTACTCCTGCCTTAAGAATTCCAATGTGGATTACATATATTCCGGTGCCTTTTGGTTTCTTCCTTGGAGGCCTTGAATATTTAAGAACATTCTTTATGAATATTAAAAACAAAGATATTTATGTATCAAGTGTTTATAAACTTGGCGAAAGCTCAGAAGATTTAGGTGAAGAAGAGGAGGTTGAAAAATAATATGGTACCATTATTGCTCGGAACAATGTTCTTTTTCCTTCTTTTAAACTTCCCTATGGTAGTTCCTATGGTAGCTGCACCTTTGGCTGTAATCATTTTCTTTATGCCAAATATTGACCTTGCAATGTCAATTCAGCAGCTCATAGCCGGTGTATCAGCACAGGTCCTTCTTGCAGTTCCTATGTTTATTCTTGCGGCAGACATTATGTGTGCAGGCCAGACAACAAGAAGACTTCTTGACCTTGTTGAAACATTTGTTGGTCATATTCATGGTGGTATGGCAATTACAACAGCTGCTACATGTACAATCTTCGGTGCTATCTCAGGTTCAACACAGGCTACAGTAGTTGCTATTGGTAAGCCAATGAGAAACAGACTTCTTCAGCTTGGATATACAGACAGTGCTGCATCAGGTCTTATTATTAACTCTGCTATCATAGCACTTCTTATTCCACCAAGTATTTCAATGATTATGTATGCGGTAGTTACAGGTTCATCAGTTGGTGACTTATTTATTGCCGGCGTTGGTCCTGGATTACTTATACTTCTTTTCTTTGCTGTATATAGCTACTTCTATGCTAAGTGGAAAAAGATTCCGCTTCAGCCAAAGGCTACAGGGTCACAGAGAAAATCAGCATTTATCAAGGCTATTGGACCTATTGGTTTCCCAGTAATTATCTTCGTTGGTATTTACAGTGGTATGTTCAGCCCAACTGAAGCATCAGCGATTGCTGTAGGTTATGCCCTTATACTTGAGATGCTTATTTTCAGAACAGTAAAGGTTAAAGACCTCCACAGAATCGGCTTAAGCACAGCGGTTGTTACTTGTGCAGTATACATTCTTGTTGCCGGCGGTCAGCTTTTCTCATGGGTTATCTCATATGCAAAGATTCCGCAGATGCTTACAACAGCTATCCTTGGCACAGACCCAACAGCACTTAAGATACTTGTAACTGTTACAGTATTCTTCTTTATTGGATGTATGTTTGTAGACAGCCTTGTTTGTATCATCATCCTTTCACCAATTTTCTTCCCATTAGCAATGAAAGCAGGTATTGACCCAATTCACCTTGGTATTATCATTACTCTTCAGGCTGCTATTGGTTCAGTATCACCACCATTCGGATGCAATATCTTCACTGGCATTGCTATTTTCAACAGGCCATATCTGGATATTGTAAAAGGTATTCCACCATACCTTGCAATGCTTATTGCTGTTACAGTAATAGTTATTCTTTGTCCACAGCTTTCTCTGTTCTTACTTTAAGGAGGAATGAGAAATGTTTGATATTAAAAATGAAATCGCTTCTCTTGAAAATGAGCTTATTGCCTTAAGAAGAGATTTTCACGAATATCCTGAATTGGGATATCAGGAGTTTCTTACATCAAAAAAGGTATGCGGATATCTTACAGCTTTAGGTCTTGAAGATATCAAAACAGTTGCTAAAACTGGAGTAAGTGCAATTTTAAGAGGTACAAAACCGGGTGAAGGCAAAACAATTATGCTTCGTGCAGATATGGACGCGCTTCCGGTTGAAGAACAGACAGGCCTTCCTTTTGCCAGCAAAAACAAAGGTGTAATGCATGCATGTGGTCACGATGGACATACAGCAATTCAGCTTATAGTGGCAAAGGTACTTGCTGCTCACAAAGATGAATTCTGCGGTACAGTAAAGTTCGTATTCCAGCCTAATGAAGAAGAAGCCGGTGCACTTGATATGATTAACGAAGGTGTTCTTGAAAACCCTCACGTTGATGCAGCACTTGCACTTCATCTCTGGAGTCCTATAAAGACAGGCTGCATTGGTCTTTCTGAAGGTCCTATTTTAGGCACAACAGAAGAGTTTGAACTTGAAATAATAGGCAAGGCCGGACATACATCAACACCTCATACTGCAAAAGATGCACTTTTAGCAGCTTGCAGCGTGGTTAATGCACTTCAGTGCCTTGGTACAAGAGAGTTTGATCCACTTCTTCCAATTGCCGTAATGTTTGGATACATTCACGGTGGTACAGCAAGAAACATTATTACAGATTCAGTGAAAATGGGCGGCACTATCAGATTCCTTTTCCCTGATGAAGAAATCAATAAACCAAAAGTACTTGAGGCTTTTGAAAGAGTAATTAAGGGAACTTGTATTGCTCTTGGTGTTGATTACAAAATTAAATACATCCCAAGTAACCCATCTCTTTTTAACGATGCGAAAATGGTTGCAATAGTTAAGGATGCTGCGGCAGAAGTTTTTGGAACAAGAGATAATGTTGAAAACTTCCGTTCACTTGCAGGTGAAGACTTTGCTGAATTCAGTCAGAGAGTTCCATCTGTTATGACTTGGGTTGGTATTGCTGACGAAAGTAAAAACAGTAATTTCCCACACCATCATGCAAAATTTGATAGAGACGAAAGCATGATGAAATATGGTGTAGAACTTCAGGTAAGAAGCGTGTTATCTTACCTCAAATAAATAAAACTTTTTAAAATAGGAGGATTTTACTATGAAAAAGAAATTATTATCATTAGCATTAATCGGTGCATTATCAATGGGCGTTCTTGCAGGTTGTGCAGGTGACAGAAGCCAGGCAGCAGCTCCATCAGCTCCAGCAGCATCAGGTTCAGCAGAAGCAGAAGCTCCAGCAGAAGTTTACAACTGGAGACTTGCTCACGAAGAATATGAAGGCGATATGCAGGACGTATACTGCAAAGAATTTGCTGAAAGACTTTATGAAAATTCAGACGGCAGAATCAACCTTGAAATTTATCCAGTAGGTCAGATCGGCGACGCAATTCAGCAGTGCGAACTCCTTCAGAGCGGCGGTATTGAATTTGCTATCGTAAGCCCTGGTAACACAGGTACAATCGTTCCAGAAAACCAGTTATTCTCACTTCACTATCTCTTCCCAGAAGATATGGACAAGACATGTGAACTTCTTCAGACAAGTGAAGCTCTTAACGGTATGCTTGTTGACAAATATCTTCCAAAGAAAATTTATCCATTAAGCTTCTGGACAGAAGGTGCTATGTGGTGGACAAGTAATGTTCCTCTTCACCAGCCAGCAGACTTTACAGGTCTTAAATTCAGAACAATGCAGTCACCTATGATTATTGCAGCTTATGAAGCATACGGTGCAAACCCAACTCCTATGAGCTATACAGAAGTTTACTCAGGTCTTCAGCTTAACATGATCGAAGGTCAGGAAAACCCAATTTCAGCTATCCATACTTCAAAATTCCACGAAGTACAGAAATACCTCACAGAAGCTAACTCAAACCTTTACATGACAGCTACATGTGTAAACCCAGACTTCTTCAATGGTCTTCCTGAAGATATTCAGCAGGTTATTCTTGAAACAGTAAACGAAATGGTTCCACGTTCATTTGAAATCGTAGAAGAAATCAATGGTGGTGCTCTTGATAAAATTACAGCTGAAACTCCAGACATCAAAGTTGAAAAACTTACAGATGACGAAAGAGCAGCATTCAAAGAAGCAGCTCAGGGCGCATACGAAGTATATGCTAACGTAGTAGGTGCTGACGGTAAAGCAATCCTTGACAAACTTCTTGAAGAAGTAGCAGCTATCGAAGCTAAATAATAATCAGTAAAGATTATGACTATAACAGTATCTGAGAGGGATAAAACCCTCTCGGATATAAATTAACATGGAGGTAGCCATGCAGGTAAAAGATATCACTTCCAGAGATATTTGGAAAGCTAAGCAAAGAATAGCACCATATATTACAAGGACACCGCTTGTTTATTCTCCTGAACTCAGCGAAAAAACAGGTGCCAATGTATATTTAAAGCTTGAAAATCTTCAGGCTATAGGTGCATTCAAGGTTAGAGGTGCTGCAAACAAAATTCTGAGTCTTTCTCCTGAAGAAAGAGCAAATGGCGTTTCAACATTCTCAACCGGAAACCATGGCATGGCAGTGGCGCATATAGCAAACAAACTTGGTGTGAAAGCTACTGTGTGCATGTCAAAAAACGTTCCTGCTGTTAAAGTAAAGGCTATACGCAGATGGAATCCTGAAATAAAGATGGAGTGGGATAGCCAGGATGCAGCAGGTGTATATTGCTACGAACTTGAAAAAGAAAAAGGTGTTAAAGTTATTCCTCCTTTTGATGACAAAGAAATTATATGTGGCCAGG
>JAFYQL010000085.1 GCA_017547125.1 Bacillota bacterium | reverse complement strand
TTATGTATTCTGTCACAAAGCACAGCCAAGTCTTCTGCAAACGGAGAAAGATTTTTCCAATTTCTTACGGAAACACCAACTATAGGCTTGTCAGTTGGAATACCTTCTTTTTTAAGAAGCTTAAAGCTCTCTTCTTTTGACACTGCCTCCATAGTAAATACAGGGTCTGCAGTTACAAAAGCACTTTCGTTATCAACACCCATACTTCTGAGCTCGTCACAACTGTTCTGTTCTCTAAGTGTAATAAGATCAACCTTATTTACCACTCTCTTAACAAGATTTCTGTTGTATGGCTTTTCAACAGGGCCAATACCGTTAGCATAAAGCATAACCTTTTTGCCCATAAGTTTCGCAAGTTTTATTATTGAAAGATAATAAACTATTGAACGTGTGCTTGTTCTGTCCTGAAGGAGTGAACCGCCGCCGCTTATGAACACATCGCATTTTCTTACCGCCGAAATTACACTTAATGCATTGTATCTGTCCACAACATCTACGCCGTATTTGCCCTTTGTAACCTCAGGGTTATTGGCAAGTACAGTAATCTTGATGTTGTTGCCAAGCTTTTTAAGATTTGCGTGGATAGAAAGAAGAATTGCATCATCCCCTGAGTTATTGAAGCCATAATATCCTGACATAAGCACGTTGTACTGCTTGTTATGGTTTTCAGCATATGCTGCATCATAAGCAACAACACAGTCATCAGCCATTTTCATTACAGAATAATACTGCTTTATAACTTCTCTTCCATATCTGCCAAGCTTCGCTTTTTCTTCTTCATCAAGACCAAACATATACACAAGGTCTCTGTAAAGAAGTTCGCCGCTTGACATTTCACATCCTCTGCAGCAGAAGTTATTTTCCTGCGCAAGAGCAAGTTTATTTTCTTCAAACACACCGATATAGCCTTCATTACCGGCAACTACAACAGGCTTTTCTGCAGCCATTGCTTCAAGAGCCGCACGACTTACGCCAACAAATACATCGCCGCATGCAACAATTTCATTGATATCAGTTCTGCCGCCAAGCATATAGATGCATTTTTTGCCCATTCTTTCGTTCACATCGTTGGCCATAGCATTAAGCTTATCAAAAACATTTCCGCCGCCGGCAATAATAATCTTAAGATTTGGAATTGCCTTATCAAGCTTTTCAGTAATTTCGATAAGCTGCTTTGCAGCAAGTGCTCTGTCTTCGTCCATACGGCTTACATAAACTATTCTGTTTTCGTTTTCACCAAGGCCAAGCTCTTCAACAATCTTTTCGCCTTTTGATTCAGGAGAAAACTTGTTTGTGTCAATACCATTTATTGTTACATAGATGTTGTCGTGCTTGATACCATAGTTATCAATAAGATATTTCTTGATGTCATCACTTACGGCAACAGACTTCTGTCCCCAGTTTGTAAGGTATTTAAGGCCTTTTGAAGTATCAAAAACCCAATGCGCAGTTGTCACAAAAGTGAAATTCATCTTTTTGTGAATAAGACCACACAAAAATCCCGGTATTCTGGCATGAGCATGAACAATATCAACATTTTCTTTTTTAATTACATCTTTAAGAAGAAAATATGATTTTTTCATATCAGAAAAAGTTCTTCTTGCCATAGGTACTTTATAGTGTTTTATTCCGGCCTCTTCAAGTTCTTTTTCATAAACACCGCCGTTTGATGCCACAATAATTCTGTGACCCTTTCTTGCAAGTTCCTTGCTAAGTTCAACCACATGTGTTTCGGCGCCGCCTATATCAAGACCGTTAAGAGCCATTAAAATTGAGTATTTTTTCATCTAATCACCTTAATATATTTTGCCTACCTGACCTTCACATTCAAAATACTTTGTAATAAATTCCTTGTTTGAACCAACAAGAAGCTCATAAGTTCTGTTTACAAAGTGACCGCTGTTATTAACAACTGCCTGTGCATCAACTGTAAGTGTTACGTCGTATCTGTTTTCAATCTCGCCCATTACAGCGCTGCCATCAAGCATCTCAACAACTTCCTTTGCCGGTCTGAAATCGATATCAACAATCTGACCAATGGCATTGCCTGATGCTTTATCATAAAGTGTGTCACCCTTGATAACATTTTCAAAGGCATAGTCTCTTACACACTTGATTTCAACTGTGTATGTCACATCTTCCATAGCTGCTGCAGTGCTTGTTTTGTCCATCACACCAAACTTGTAGTATGTGCCTGCCGCAAGTACAAGTACAATAAGCACTACAAAAATATCAATTACATTAAATTTTCCGAAAAGTTTACCTTTTTTGTCTATAAGTTTCATCGTCAGGCCCTCCTTATCTTATTACCTTGAGTATATGGCCTCTTCCGGCATATCCAGGGCCTTTTGCAGCAACTTCAAGGCCGCCGCGTACAATATAGTATCCGTTAACTGTAATGCTGCTTCCGCTTTCAACGATAGGAGCTTCAAGTGTGATGATTACAGTTTCTCTGCCTTCAACTTCACTTTCTTTCCACACGCCGTTTTCCTTATCTTCAATAAGGTCCTTGAAAGGAACAACTTCTATATCGACAATTTTGCCCATATAGTAGTTTTTGATGTTGTCTGTAAGGTCATCACCGATTTCAATGTTTTCAGCAAAACCTTCAGGGTTGTCGCTAAGCTCAATTACATACTGCATTGTTTTTGTTTCAACTACGCCTGCATCTTTGTTCATAAAAAAGTATGCACCAACAGCCATAGCAAGCACCACAACAAGTATAACTATATCAATAATATTTATTTTAATCTTCTTGGTTTCCATACAATTTTTCCCTCGTCTTTCTTTTTTCTTTTGTTTTTAACAAGACCGCTATATACATCACAGATATTGTCTGCATAAATATCTGCAGTAAATTTACTATTGAAAATCTTCTTTGACTTTTTCTTCATATATTCGTATGTTTCTTTTTCGTCATAAAGCTTTTCAAGATAACCTGCCATATCTTCACTGTCTTTTGTGCGGAATATGTATCCGTTTTCACCGTGAGTAATTACACCAGGGTTGCCACCGTAGTTACTTACAACTGCCGGAATACCAAGACTCATACCTTCAAGAAGTGCAAGGCTTGTTGCTTCTGTGCCGTATGATGCGTTAGCCTGAACATTCATAACGCCAAGTATTCTTCTTACATCGCTTACAAAGCCTGCAAAAATAATTGTATCTTCCATCTGCTTTTCTGCAGTATATCTCTTAAGTTCTTCTTCATAAGCACCTGTGCCTGCAATAAGCACTTTGATATTTTTGCCTTTTTTCTTGAGTATTTCGGCTGCATCAATAAGGTATTTGTGACCCTTATATTCTTCCATTCTTGCCATAATACCCACTACAAAATCACTTTCGCTAAGGCCATATTTTTCTCTTGTTTCTCTGTTTTCTTCTGCTGTGCAAGGTTTTACCTCTTCAACACCGTTAAGTATAACCTTTATTTTCTTTGCACTGATACCGCCTTCAAGAAGGTTTTCCTTAGCCGCTTCAGCAACTGCAATGATATCGTCTGCAAGGTATTCGTTAAGAGCCTTGTTGATATATTTTCCAGGCTGACGGCTGATAATCTTCTTAACAGGGAATACAGAATGTCTTGTGTAAACAACCTTTCTAAGACAAGCCTTTGCCGCAAATCTTCCGCTTAAGCATCCGTGTGTATGCACGATGTCAGGACGAAGGTTTGTGATAATAGCCATAAGCTGACCAATAGCCTGCACGTCAAAAGATTTTTCTGCAATATTATCTGCTTCAATTACTTCTGTTTTAAGTTTTTCAATTTCAGGTATAAGCTGGCTGCCACGTGGCACAATAACGCTTACATCAAATTTGTTTCTATCATAATATTTCAAAAAGTTAAGCACACATCTGCCTGCACCGCCGATATTGCTGTCACTTATAATGTTAACAACTTTAATCATATCTTTCCTCCTCAGTCTTTAAGGCTTGAATACTGTGTAAATACAACTCCCATTCCCACAAAAATCCAGAAAAGAAGCATTACTCTGTAGTTATAAAATGTATAGTCAAACATGCTCTGTACCATAAATGCCATAAATGATGACATTGCTGATATAGAAAGCACCTTTGCTTCAAAATCTTTTTCTCCGAGATATGAAATAAAAAGATTTTTGATGTACTGATATACAATAAGCATAAATGTAATAATTCCCATAATTCCTGCGTCACACATAATCTGAAGGAATGTGTTGTGGGCATGAGGAGCACTTATGCCGTTATATCCGTAGAATGGATAAACCTTGTTGTATGCGCTCTGACCAGGACCAATGCCTGAAAGCCAGTAATCCTTAAGCATGCTTATTGTGCCAAGCCAGATATACACACGGTAAGATGTTGATGAGTCGTTCATATTGCCGATACTCATAAATCTCTGGATAATTGTTTCAGGAAGTATAAATGGAAGTGCACAAAGACCAAGTATGCCAAGTATGATAAATCTTCTGTCAAGAAGCACAAGGAATACTGCCGCTGCCACAAGTATGCCTATATAACAGCCACGGCTGTATGTAAGCACAAGACAGACCATCATAACGCCTGTACAACCCATATAGTAAAGCTTTAAAAGCCAGTTTTTGCTGATGAAAAAGCCTGCTACCGCAAGAGGAATAACAAGAAGGAAATATTCACCAAGTACGTTAGGGTTTTCAAGTGTTGAATATACACGGAAGTTGATGCTTGCAAACATATCTGTGTCTACCCATACACCGCCGAATTTTCCCGGGAACATAAACTGATAAAATCCGTATAAAGATACCAGCACACCCACTCCGGAAAGAAGGAACATAAGCACCTTAATCTGAATCTTGCTTTCAATGGCATTTTCCATAACAATGGCAAAAAGCACAAAGAAAACTGTAAGCATACCGCCGAAAAGGCTTCCCTTCATATCAACAGAAGTTAATATGCTTATAAAATAAACCGCCGCATAAATATAGATAAACTTATTTACAGGGCTGAAACGAAGATTCTTTTCTCTGTCACATCCAAGTGCAAGTAACAGTGAGCCAAAGCCTGCAAGTGATAAAACTATCATAAGCTTTGTTGGCAATATCGGTGCCATAAGTGCAGTGAGTGATGCCCAAATAAATGTATTTTTGTAGATGCTTCCTGCAAAAATCTTATCAAGTCTAAAAAATGAAAATACTGCGCTTAATATATTTCTGAATAAACTGTATATCTTATAAAAAATACTGCCTTCTGTCTGCGCACGGCTTGTTTCGTCTTCTTTAAGAAAGAAGTTTACAAGAAAACTGCCGTTTATAAGC
>JAFYQL010000084.1 GCA_017547125.1 Bacillota bacterium | reverse complement strand
TATTCATCTTCATGGGTTCATTACTTTCAAATGACCTTGTTTGGGAACTTGCGGATATGTTCAACCAGCTTATGGTTTTACCTAACTGTCTTGCTCTTATTACTCTTTCAGGTATTGTTACAGCTTGTGCAAAGAGAAATATGAAATAATAATTGAAATCAGATGGAACTTTCTTCGGAAGGTTCCATTTTTTTGTAATAAAAAAAGACGGTTATAAAACCGTCTTTTTTACTTTAATTAAAGTTTTTCAACTTCGTCCATCCATATTTTGTTTACTGCATCTGATGGCATTTTCCAGTCGCCGCGAGGTGAAAGGCTGATTGTGCCAACCTTTGGTCCGTCAGGAAGACATGAACGTTTGAACTGCTGTGAGAAAAATCTTCTGTAGAAATTCTTGAGCCATTTAAGAATAGTTTCTCTGTCGTAAACGCCCTCGAAAGCATTTTCTGCATAGTACATGATCTTTGCAGGAGCAAATCCGTGGCGGATAACATAGTGAAGGAAGAAATCGTGAAGTTCGTATGGTCCGACAAGATCTTCTGTTTTCTGTTTGATGTTTCCGCTTTCGTCAGGCGGAAGAAGTTCAGGGCTTACCGGTGTGTCAAGGACATCGAAAAGTATTGCCGCTGATGATTTGTCAAGCTCGCCACTTTCGGCAACGTATTTAACAAGCTCACGAACGAGAGTTTTTGGTATGGCTGCGTTTGTACCGTAGTTGCTCATATGGTCGCCGTTATATGTTGCCCAGCCGAGAGCAAGCTCTGAAAGGTCGCCGGTACCAACTACCATACCAAGATGCTTGTTTGCAAGGTCCATAAGTATCTGAGTACGTTCTCTTGCCTGAGCATTTTCGTATGTTACGTCGTGTACATTCATATCGTGGTCAATTTCTTTGAAGTGGAGAGTAACTGAATCTTTGATTGAAACTTCCTTTAAAGAAATGCCGAGAGATTTCATTAAGTTGATGGCATTGTTATATGTTCTGTCTGTTGTACCAAAGCCAGGCATTGTTACACCAAGTATGGTTTTTCTGTCCATGCCGAGATAGTCGCATGCCTTTGCTGCTGCAAGAAGAGAAAGAGTAGAATCAAGACCACCTGAAATACCGATGACAAGTGATTTTGAATTTGTATGCATCATTCTTTTTGCAAGGCCTGAAACCTGAATGCTGAAAATATCAGCACATCTTTCTTTGAGCACTAATTTATCTTCAGGTATAAATGGTTTGGCTGAAATATATCTTTCAAGTGTGCCTGTATTTTTTACTTCTATATTAAAAGAAGAAATTCTGTAGGCAGGAAGACCGAACACAGAATTATGTGACATAAATGTTGAGTTCTTTCTTCTGTCGTTTGAAAGCTGTTCGATATCAATGTCAGAATAAATAATCTGTCCTTCTTTTGAGAAAGGCTTTGTTTCTTTAAAAAGAATGCCATTTTCGTAAATCATACTGTGTCCGCTGAATGCTGCATCCTGCGTGCTTTCGCCAAGACCTGCAGAAGCATAAACGTATGAGCAGATATTTGATGCTGAATGAGCAGAAAGAATTTTCTTGCGGTATTCTTTTCTGCCTGCAAGTTCGTTTTCAGCAGAAAGATTGAGAATGACAGTTGCGCCTGCCATAGCCATATATGAGCTTGGAGGGATAGGCGCGAAAATATCTTCGCCTAATTCAACGCCGATGCAAAGGTTGCTGAAGTTTTCTGCGGTGTAAAGCATATTGCCGCCCCAAGGAACAGTCTGTCCGCAGAGTGTGATTTCATCTGATGTAATGTTGTCGGATGAAGCAAAGTACCTTTTTCCGCTTTCGGTGATATATGTTTTGGCAGTTATTCCAAGGATAGTGCCTTTGTGAATAACTGCAGCACAGTTGAAAATCTGATTATCTGCAGCAACAGGAAGACCAAGAATGATAATCATATCCTTATTTTTTGTTTCTGCAAGTATTTCTGCAAGAGTTTCTTCGCAGGACTTGATGAGTCTGCTCTGGAAGAGAAGGTCTCCGCAAGTGCTTGCGCAAAGACAAAGTTCAGGAAAAGCAAGTACTGATATGCCTTTTTCTTCGGCAAGATTTATGAGTTTTAAAATTTCTTCTTTATTATAGCTGCAGTCTGCTACTTTAGTGAGAGGAACAGCTGCACCTGTACGAATAAGTGAATACATATTTCTCATCTCCATATAATAAGAATGAATTATATATTAAAGTACATAGATAGTTTTATTATAACATAAAATTGAAGAAGTAAAACAAAAAAGACGCCGAAATGACGTCTTTGTTCTTATTTAATATGAAATTAAAATCTTCTGAAAAGACCGATAACCTTTCCGAGCACTGTACAGTCGCTTACGATGATTGGAGACATAGTTGAGTTTTCAGGCTGGAGACGGATATGACCGTTTTCTTTGTAGAAAGTTTTTACTGTGGCATAGTCACCGTCGATAAGGGCGACTATGATTTCGCCGTTGTTGGCTGATGGCTGCTGGCGAACAAGAACAAGGTCTTTGTCAAATATGCCGGCTTCAATCATACTTTCGCCTTTTACTTTAAGCATGAAAACGTTTCCGTTTGTGTTTACATAGCTTGCAGGGATAGGGAATGTGTCTTCGATATTTTCAACTGCAAGTATAGGAGCACCTGCAGTGATTGTTCCTATGATAGGAACATCGATAAGTTCCTGTGTTCTGTGTTCGATATATTCATCTTCGAAAGATTCGTCGAGAATTTCGATGGCACGAGGTTTTGTTGGGTCACGGCGGATAAGACCTTTTTTCTCAAGTCTTGAAAGGTGGCCGTGAACAGTTGATGTTGATTTGAGACCAATGGCCTCGCAGATTTCGCGCACTGAAGGCGGATAGCCCTTGTCGCGAACTTCCTGTTTAAGATATTCAAGTATCTGAAGCTGTTTTGATGAAAGATCAGCCATTAAAAATCACCTCTGGTAGTTTTCTTAAATACATAATAACATATGTTCTTCAAAAAAGCAAACAAATATTCGTAAAAATGTTGACAAAGAACGAATGTTCGTGTATATTAAAAACATAGAGACGAACAAATGTTTTGGGAGGGCTGAAAATGAGAAAATTAGTTTGTTTTTTAATTACATTAATAATAGTTTTAACTGGTGTTACTTTAACTTTCGGCGGAACTTCTGAAACTACTGAAAGAGACGTTACATACGAAACAGTTGAAATAGTTCAGGGCGATACATTATGGGAAATTTGCGAAGAATACAGATGTGACGGTGAAAGCACACAGGAATGCGTTGAAAGAGTAATGGAATTCAATAACATGCATAGTGATGCTATCAGATTTGGTCAGAAGATAATTGTTCCGGTTATGTATTAAAAGTTTCTG
>JAFYQL010000083.1 GCA_017547125.1 Bacillota bacterium | reverse complement strand
TATGGGCAGCGTTAAAGGCCTGCAAAGTGTCTGTTTTTTAAACAGAAATTAAGGTGGTACCACGGAGTTTTCGTCCTTTTTTGTGACGGGAACTCTGTTTATGTTTTCAGGATTTTTTATTGGAGGGTTTAATCTATGATTAAAGAACTTAGCAAGGTTTACGACCCATCCGTTGTTGAAGAAAGACTTTACAACGAATGGTGCGAAAAGAAGTATTTCCACGCGGAGGTAGATAAGAGTAAGAAGCCTTACACTATCGTTATGCCTCCTCCAAACATTACAGGTCAGCTTCATATGGGACACGCTCTTGACAACACACTTCAGGATATCCTTATCCGTTGGAAGAGAATGAGTGGCTACAATGCACTTTGGGTTCCAGGTATTGACCATGCTTCTATCTCAACAGAAGTTAAAGTAGTTCAGAAAATGGCTGAAGAAGGTCTTACAAAAGAAGATATCGGCCGTGAAGAATTCCTTAAGAGAGCTTGGGCTTGGAAAGAAGAATACGGCGGAATCATCCTTAAGCAGCTTAGAAAACTTGGTTCAAGCTGTGACTGGGACAGAGTAAGATTCACACTTGATGAAGGCTGCAGCGACGCTGTACTTGAAACATTCATGCGTCTTTACGAAAAAGGCTACATCTACAAGGGTGAAAAGCTTATCAACTGGTGTCCAAAATGTATGACAACAATTTCAGATGCTGAAGTTAACCACGTTGACAAAGACGGCTGCTTCTGGCACATCAAATATCCTGTAGCAGGCGAAGAAGGCAGATTTATTGAAATTGCTACAACAAGACCTGAAACAATGCTTGGTGACACTGCGGTTGCAGTTCATCCTGAAGATGACAGATATAAAGACATTGTAGGCAAGATGGTTATTCTTCCTCTTGTTAACAAAGAAATTCCTGTAGTTGCAGATAGCTACGTTGACCGTGAATTTGGTACAGGTATCGTTAAGATTACACCTGCTCACGACCCTAACGACTTTGAAGTTGGTGAAAGACATAACCTTCCAAAGATCAACATCATGAATGATGACGGTACAATCAACGAAAACGGCGGCAAGTACTGTGGTCTTGACAGATACGAAGCAAGAAAACAGATGGTTGACGAACTTGAACAGCTTGGTCTTCTTGTTAAAGTAGAAAAAATTACACACGCTGTTGGTGTACACGAAAGATGTAATGAAGTAGTTGAACCACTTATCAAACTTCAGTGGTTTGTTAAGATGGAAGAAATGGCTAAACCAGCTATCGACTGCTACAAAAACGGCGAATTAAGATTTATCCCTGACAGATTTGGTAAAGTATACCTTCACTGGCTTGAAAACATCAAAGACTGGTGTATCAGCCGTCAGCTCTGGTGGGGTCACAGAATTCCTGCATACTATTGCCAGGAATGCGGTCATATCAACATGGCTAAATCTTTCCCTGAAAAATGTGAAAAATGCGGCGGCACACATCTTAAACAGGATGAAGATACGCTTGATACATGGTTCTCATCAGCTCTCTGGCCATTCTCAACACTTGGCTGGCCAAAAAATACAGCTGAACTTGAACACTTCTATCCTACAAGCACAATGGTAACAGGATATGATATTATCTTCTTCTGGGTAATCAGAATGGTATTCTCAGGCTTTGAACAGGTTGGCGAAATCCCATTCAAGGATGTATTCATCCACGGTCTTATCAGAGACGAACTTGGCAGAAAGTTCTCAAAATCTCTTGGTAACGGTATTGACCCGCTTGAAGTTATCAACAAATACGGCGCTGACCCACTCAGACTTATGCTTGTAACAGGTAACTCACCTGGTAACGATATGAGATTCTTCTATGACAGACTTGATAGCTGCAGAAACTTCGGCAACAAGCTCTGGAATGCATCAAGATTTGTTCTTATGAACCTTGAAGAAGATGACAATAACGATGACCTTATTATGCTTACATCAGCTGACAAGTGGATTCTTTCAAAGGTAAACACACTTGCTAAAGAAGTTCAGGAAAACATGGAAAACTATGAACTTGGTATGGCTGTAGATAAGATTACAAACTTCCTTTGGGATGAATACTGTGACTGGTATATCGAAATGGTTAAGCCACGTCTTTACAACAAAGAAGACAGCACAAGAAAGGCTGCTTTATGGACACTTAAAACAGCACTTATCAATGCACTTAAGCTTCTTCACCCATATATGCCATTTATCACAGAAGAAATCTTCCTTGCTCTTCAGGACGAAGAAGAAACAATTATGCTTTCACAGTGGCCTGAATACAAAGAAGAATGGAACTATAAGGAAGAAGAAAATGAAATTGACCTTATCAAGGAAGCAGTTAGAAGCATAAGAAATATCCGTGCAGAAATGAACGTTGTTCCTTCAAAGAAAGCACAGGTTATCGTAGTTTCAGCTGACGAATTAACAAGAACAAAATTTGAAAGAAGTGCAGTATTCTTCAAAACTCTTGCATACGCAAGTGAAGTAACAGTTCAGGCTGACAAGACAGGCATTGCAGATGACGCAGTTTCATGCGTAGTTGAAAATTCTACAATCTACATGCCATTTGCTGAACTTGTTGACATTGCAAAAGAAATTGAACGTCTTACAAAAGAAAAAGAAAAGATGATCAAAGAAGTTGAAAGAGTTGAAAAGAAACTTTCAAACCCTGGCTTCGTTGCAAAAGCACCTGAAAGCGTAATTGAAGAAGAAAAGGCTAAAGGCGAAAAATATAAAGCAACTCTTGCACAGATTGAAGAAAGACTTGCACAGATGGGCAAATAATTATGATATAATTAAGGATAAGAACATGGTTCTTATCCTTTTTTATTATGGAGAATGGAAGTATGAAATATAAAAGCATAAAAGAAGCAAAATTTATAAGCAGACCAAACAGATTTGTTGCCTGGGTTGAAGTGGATGGAATGGAAGAAAAGGTTCATGTTAAAAATACGGGCAGATGTAGGGAACTGCTTGTTAAAGGTACAAGGGTATTGCTTGAGGAAAGCGACAACAAAGAAAGAAAAACAAGATATTCACTTGTGGCTGTATATAAGG
>JAFYQL010000082.1 GCA_017547125.1 Bacillota bacterium | reverse complement strand
TAAAAAATAAAATCAATTATGAGGTTGTAAAAATGTAGATATTGGGATAATTCTTATAAAAATCATAACTTGATATTTAGCTTTATTCTTGTTAGGTAGCAAAGCAGCGGTTGAAACTTTTCAACCGCTGCTTTTTAAGTATTAACTTACTTCTAAAAATCAATTACTAAATACAGGTATATCCACCATCTACGGGGATACTAAGACCTGTAAGATACGCAGAAGCATCAGAAGCAAGAAGAAGTATTAAGCCTTTAACGTCATCGCCATTAGCAAGGCGTCCAAGTTGAGTGTGTAGTGAATACTGCTCTGCAAATACAGGGTTAGTACGTTCAGACTGCAGCCCCCCCGGACAAACTGCATTGATGCGGACGCCATACTGACCATAGTAACTTGCAGCGTGGCGTACCCAGGCAGAAAGCCCCGATTTATCAACAGAATATGCATGTCCATATGCGCCGGGTACCATTTGCGGGTTTCCGTCATAGTTATGCTTTTCAACGGCTATAAGTCCCATCATTGAGCCAAACACGACAATTGAACCGCTTTTTTGCTTTGCCATTTGCTCGCCAACAAGTTGCAAGATATAGAGTGAACCGGCAGAGTTCACACGAACATTTTGTTCAATACATATGGGATCTTCATCCCAGCCGATGCCCGTACCACCAGTAGGGATAATACGACTACAATGAACAAACGCGTCAATACTTCCTGCATCTTCAATCACCGTCTTAACAAGATTTTCTATACTTGAAATATTATCAAGATCAAAGGCAATAGCCTTTGCATTTACCCCCTTTGTCTGGCGAAGTTCTTCAATAAAGGGTTGTGCAGATTCAATAGTGTGGCTTGCAAGATAGATGTTGGCACCTGCATCTGCAAGAGCAAGAGTAGCACCAAGACCATACATTGCACGGCCGCCTGTAATAAGGACATTTTTGCCCTTCATAGATAACAAATCAAATGTATTCATTTAAGTCACCTCATTTCGCAATGTATCCGCCATCCACTGGCATTGTAATACCAGTGATGAACTCAGATGCATCGGATGCTAAAAATATAATCGCAGATGAAATATCGTCTGCATTTGCAAGACGTTTCACCTGATTATGACGTGTGAATGCGGTTTTAAACTCCTCGCAGCAGTTTCCTTCAAGAGGAGCAAATGCCACAGCATTACAGCGACAACCATTTTCTGCAAGATAGTTTGAGGCTTGGCCGGCATAGTTAACAACGCCACCATATATAAAGCCTTTAACAAAAGAAAAATCATTGTCTTTTTCATCGGGACAGTTTTTATAGTTAACAGGATCGTATCCTACAAGAGCACCATAATCAGCAACTAAAATTACGCTTCCGTGTCCCTGCTCTGCAAGGATATGTCCAAGACTCTGTACAGTGAGCATAAGACCAAGCTCGGTTTTTGAAAGCTGGTCATATATTTCTGCATAAGATTGTTTCCAACCTTTAACCGGTGTGTAGAGACCATTTTCAATAACTATATCAAGTGTACCCATCTTGGCGCGCACTTCACATTCAAGATTTGCTGCGGATTCGATTGAACCATGTGTATATGTAAAGCTGCCTGCAATATCAACACCAAGGTCAACCGTAGTCTCGCCTGCTACCCAAATTTCAGCACCTGCACCCTTAAGTCCTTGTGCAATTTCGCGACTGTATGGGTTTTCAGGACAAATGATAAGTGCTTTTTTGCCCTCAAGGGAAAAGCGTTCAAGAATTTTGTTCATGCTCAACACCTCGCATTATCTTTCTTTAATTTCGTTGAGATATACACGGCGGCCACCTTCATCACGGCTTTTTAGTCCTGCAATGAGAATTTTTGCCATTTCAATTGTATCAGAGAAAGGATGTTCTTCTTCGCCTGTGCGTAGATAATGAACAAATACATCAAGCTGTTTTTTGAATGCATAGTATGAGTCGCTATCGCCTAGCACACAGCTTCCGTATTGTGCCATAATGGTCAATCCGTTGGAAGCAAAGCCATACCCCATAGGAATACTTACATCGCAACCATTTTTGTGCCGAAGATGTACCATTGCATGGTCATGGTCTCCAAGGTTTTCAACCCATTCAAAGCCTTGACCTAGAAGAGGATGCATAGCTTCAATTGCATGCATACCGTAGGTTTCCCAATATTTAGCCATAGGACTTACAATGTAACGAATATTACCAAGTTCAGAGTGATTCTTGTAGAAAGGTTCAAATGATTTTACATAACGCATAGATGATGAAGACTGTATGTGAGCTCCGTTATCATACCATTTTACAATTGTGCGGAGGTCTTCTTCATTGTCGGCAAGAGGCTTGTCGATAAAGATTGGAAGCCCTGCTTCAATAAACGGACGGCAACGCTCGACATGTTCCGAACCAATATCTGTTGCACAAATGATAGCATCAACCTGACCAATCATTTCCTCAGGCTTTGTAACAACATTGGGGATAAAGGATGCACGAGCACAGTTTTCTGCCATTTCTCTCTCTTCATATCCTGTAAAGCAAACGTGAGTAACCTTAACACCGGGGATACCGAATGTTTCTTTTGGCTGCTTTGCAAGATACTGAGGAATGGTTGGATAAAGTTCATTTGTCCATTTGAACATTTCGTCATGATCGTAGCCATTAATCATGGCACTCCATGAGAATGGGTGTGCATTGCCCTCGGTCATACCAAGGATACCAATACGAATAGGTTTATCATTGAGTGGAAAATTCATAGTTTTACCTCTTTCCTTTTTAGAATCTGTTTTATTTTTAAAAAAAGTATATCACAATAATACATTTCATGCAACACAAATGACAAAAAAAGTCTATTTTTACAATGTGTACTTGCACAGGACAAAACGCCCTTGCATACACTGAATATATATTATCTCTTAAGCTGTTTGCAGCAGCTTGGCAAATTGGAGCGTATGTCTATGTTGGGTATATTTGACACTCTTATTGAATCTTTGGTTTTTATTATATCTTTTGTATCCGGAAGTAATTCCTTTCCCAAGCCATTAAGTGCCAAAGAGGAAAGATACTACATAGAAAAGATGGAAAACGGGGATGTTGATGCAAAAAACAAACTTATTGAACATAATCTGCGGCTGGTGGCACATATTGCAAAAAAATATTCCGCAAATATCCGTGACAAC
>JAFYQL010000081.1 GCA_017547125.1 Bacillota bacterium | reverse complement strand
TAACCCTTTCTGTAACCGTTTGATGGTATAGTATAAGTAACTTAAAAAGTAATACGAAAGGAGAGTGCTTCAAATGCAGCAAAATATGATAAGAAACGAAGCATACAGAACAACCGTAATATGCGTTGACTCATATAATAAAGGCGTTCTGGCTGGCAGATACTACAATGTTGGGCAAGAAGATGAAGTGCTCACATTCCACAGCCTTATACAGCTTTTGTCAGGCATGGAGAAAAAACTTAACGAACTAAATTACCCACAGTCTTTCACTGCAATGAGATCTCTTGTTCCCCTTGCCGAACCAAAACTTGGTCCGCTTAAAGAAGCAAGCAAAAGCAAAGGCAAAATTGCAACCTTCTCTGTAAAAATACTTTTCCGTCAGAATACCAGCTGGCAGGGAGTAATTACATGGCAGGAAAAAAAGGTAGAACAAACATTCAGAAGTGTACTTGAACTGATACTTATGCTTGACGGCGCTCTTGGCGGCTTCGAAGATGAATAAAAAATTAACCCCTATGGAAATCCATAGGGGTTTTATTTTTAAGCCGACATTTTATAGTCTTTATAAAGCTTTTTCACATAAATAACCGCCAGCGCAAATGCAATGGTTTCTGACATCAGAAATGCCCACCATATACCGTTTCCACCAAACACAAAAGGTAATGCATAAAGCAAAGCAGTGTTCATAACAAGGCTGCGTGTAAGTGATACTTTTGTTGCCTTGCTTGGCTCCATAACAGACTGAAAATAAAGCACAGCCAGAACGCACATACCCATAGGAACAAAAGACAAGGCATACACCCTTGTGATATAAGGCGCAATTGCCACAATTTCATCTGTTGCCCTGATAAAAAGAGTTGCCAGCGGTACAGGGAATGCAAAACATAAAACCATACACGCCACACCAAAAGCTGCCGTTGTTTTTAAGGCAAGGAAAAACACCTGCCAATATCTGTCCTTTTGTCCTGCACCGTAGTTTGATGCCACTATCGGCTGCGACGCCTGACCAATACCCGTAAAAATGCTGATTGAAAGGCTTGATATAGTTGCAAGCACACCATAAACTGCCAATGCAGATGCATCAAGGTATCGCATAATCTGATTGTTTGCGGCAAATGTAACCACAATTACCGAAAGCTTTGAAAGCCCCGCACTGAAACCAACAGAGCATATCTGTTTTATTTTTTTGCCTACTTTATACGGCTTTGCAAATGAAAGCGTGCATTTATCCGAAAGCAAATACATCACCATAAGCACCGACTGAACAACAAGCCCTGCCGCAGTTGCTATGGCCGCACCTTCAATGCCCATATCAAGCGGAAAAACCAGCAACCAGTCGCCAATAATGTTTATAACTCCGCCCGTCATTATTATTTTCATAACCATTTTAGGCGAACCGTCATTTCTTACAAAGCAGGAAAGAAAGCCCGGAAGCACAAGGCAAGGAAGGAAATATATTATCCACTTTCCATAGCCTATGGCATAAGGCATTATCACATCATCGCAGCCAAAAAATCTATATATGTTCTCCTGAAAAATAATTTCCAGCACCCACACAACCGCCACCACTGCCGCCGCACCGATGCAGGAAAGCATAAAAAACGCATCGCCCTTTTCTTTTTTGCCTTCGCCTCTTGCAACGCTCATCAAAACTGAGCCTCCCACACCGAAAACAAGAGAAATAAAATTTCCCACAGAAAAAAGCGGCAATGTAACTGCACATGCCGCCGCACCATTAACACCAACGCCCTGTCCTATGGCTATAGAGTCAATAAGGCTGTAGATAGCAATGGCAATGGCCCCGCTTACCGAAGGTATAAGAAATTTTTTAAATAATAAATTGATATTGTCTCTATTTAAGTCCATTTTTATCCCCAAAAACTTTTTGGTATATACAAATTACTGACAGAATTTTTACTTTATACACAAGATTATACCATTACAAGCCCAATATTTTTTTCATATCCTCAGGCAATTCCTGTTCAAAGTACATCATTTCCTTTGTTATAGGATGTGGAAATTCAAGCTTCCAAGAATGAAGTGCGTGTCTGTCTATCACATCAAACTTTGGATTATATAGCACATCTCCAGGAAGAGGATGACCGATTGCCCTCATATGAAGGCGAATCTGATGTGTTTTGCCTGTTTCCAAAGTTACTTTTGCAAGGGAATATCCGTTTTCGTATTTAAGTCTTTCATAATGAGTTATGGCCTTTGAGCCGTTTTCATCTATACATCGTTCTATTACAGAGCCTTCTTTTCGTCCGATAGGAAGTTCAATTGTGCCACTTTCAGGAAGTTCGCCTTCTGTAATGGCAAGGTATGTTCTGTGGATTTCTCTGTTTCGCATAGATTCGCCAAGTATTGCACCGCTGAGCATATTTTTGGCCACAATAACAAGGCCTGTTGTCTGCTGATCCAGGCGGTTAATACTTCTGAAAACAAAAGGAATGCCCTGCTTTTCATAATAAGACACAACTCCGTTTGCAAGGCTTGTATACCAGTAGCCGCTTGACGGATGCACAGGCACATTTGCCGATTTATTTACAACAAGAATATCCTCATCTTCATAAACAATGTCAAGAGGCATGTCCACCGCCGCAACGTTTTCTGAGCTTTCGTCTTCTATAAAAACCGTTTCAAGAACATCATTTTCTTTAAGTTCTTTAGTCACAAATTCCCACTTGCCGTTTACAGTAATTCTGCTTTCGGCTCTTTTCAAAAACTTGATACAGCTTGATGTGTACTCGTTTTCCAGAAGGAATTCGCCAACGGTTTTTCCGGCATCTTTTTCTGTAATTGTATATTTAAAGTTTCTTTTCATAACTCAAATTCCATTTCACGCATAATATTATGCCGTTTTTTATCTCTTATACTGAAGCATTGCACATGTTTCTTCGGCCCAGCTATACTGTGCCATATATTCGCCATGAAAAACAGGCTTTCCTGTTTCAAGGAAGCTTACATAATCGCATTTTACCAGCTCCGTATCAATGCGATAATAAGACGCATCGTGCTTCAAAACATTTTCAGCATGTATAGTACTCAAAGTTTTTCTCAAATCCAGCATAAGCTGACGGAAATAAACCATATTTTTTGCATCATTTGTATCATTAGGAAACAGAAGAGCACAAATCTGCTTCGCCGTCATTCCCGCACCATTTCTGTCAACCAAAATAGCCAGAATCTCTTTTGACTTCTTTCGTTTAAAAGGAAGAATTGCGCCGTCATAGAGCACCTCAAAATTACCGAAGCACTTGATGGTAAGCATTTTTTCAGTTGCCTTAAGCCCCTTGATATGGTCAATTTCCTTCTGTATAGCTTCCGCAGTTATAGGCTTCATCAGATATCCTGACACGTGAAGCTTAAATGCAGATACCGCATATTCTTCGTGTCCTGTGCAAAATATTATCTTACATTCAGGATGAAGCTCCATAAGTTTTTCAGCAAGACCCAGTCCGCCCATACCACGCATATTGATATCAAGAAAGGCCACATCAACAGTATTTTCTTCCGCATAGGCAATGGCTGCAGAGCATGAAGAAAAAGCCGCAGTCTGCTCAATGTCAGAAGATTCGCTTATTGCTTCCTGCAAGGTTTCGAGCATATATATTTCATCATCAACTGCTATTGCTTTCATTTTCTCACTCCTTCGGAATCATAATAACCGCCTTTGTACCCACACCAATGTTGCTTTCTATAATCAGTTCGCCGTTTACCATTGCTTTCAGCCTGCCGCGGATATTACGAAGTCCCACGTGCTTTTTCTCATCAACAGGCAAACTTGTATCAAATCCCGCACCATCATCTTTTACCTCAACGCAAAAATGTTCCGGTGTTTCATATGCCCAAATTAACACATTTCCTCCTGTTTCAAGGCGCATAAGTCCGTGCTTGATTGCATTTTCCACAAGCGGCTGAACAGATAAAGCAGGAATAACAAAATCTGTCGCTTCCACTTTATATTCAATATTCATATCAGGGAATCTTACTTTTTCTATATTTACATAATACTCAACATGCTTCAGTTCTTCCGAAAATCTGATTGGTGTAACACTGTCAAGCTCGCTGAAATTGCCCCTGAGATACAAGCTGAAGTTTCGCACAAGATTAAATGCCTTTTCAGGATCTTTAAGGCACATTCGCTCGATAGTTCCCAGTGTGTTGTATATAAAATGAGGCTGTATCTGTGAAAGCATGATAGAAATTCTGTTGTCCTTAAGTTCTGCCTCCATAATACTTTTTTCTGCCTCAAGGCGACTTTTGTGAAGTTCCAATTCTTTTGCCTTTTCTGCAGCATTGATGCTTTCAGGTATTAGACGCAACACAACGAAAAGTGCCGCCACAAAAAGAACAAAAAATACATACTTGGAAACAAATCCGCCTTCCCATAAGCCCGCTGCAGTTGCAATGGCATCGGCTTCAAATGACACCAGCAATAATGCTACACCTATATAAACCCAGCGATTTTCTGAGTTTGAAGATATGTATTCTTTTATGAGGCAAACAAATAAAACTGCGTTTACTATGCTCTGTGTGATTACCCATGGCAGCCACATATCATAGAAATACACTCCAACCATCATAGGAAGAAGAAAGTATATTCCGTCAATCGCACCCAAAGCGCAGGTTGCTATTTGTCCTGTTTTCTTTGTTCTTTTCAGGAAGTATGTGATTATTGCTGAAACAAACAGCATATAAAACATCATAGAGAAGCCAAAAACTGTTGTATTAACAACAATCAAGTCATTCCAGAAAAACACACCAGGCGCACTGAACATAAGATAAGTTCCGGCAAAAAGAATTGTCATACCCAACAGGAAAATAATTCTGTTTTTCTGAATATGAAGCATAGCTGAAAACAGAGCCGAGCCCAGAAGAACAAGCGCAACCATCACAAAAAACAGACCTGTGTTACGTTGTGTCTGTCCGCTTTCCAGTATTCCTCTTTCAAAATTAATGTCGTTCCAAATGGCTATATTGGAAAGCATTTCATCAATAGCCATTTCATTGCCGAATCTATGAGGGTTGTGAACAACCATTTCAACAGGCTCATCGTTTCCGATAAAAAACGGATAAGCAGTCCAATATTCTCCGCAAACAGTGCTTCCGTATAAAGGATTTTCGGCATCTACTACGAAAGGCTCATTTTCACCTTCATAAATAGCGATGTTAATATGATCGGCAAAAAGCGCAACTGGAATTTCTCCGCTAAAATCATCAACGCGCTCGCCGTCAGGTGTCAGAAAGAAAAAATTTCCTCGCAAGGTTACATCGCCCTTTGTAGCAGAAATATGCTGACCTTCCGCAATCTCCTGCCACTGACCATCGCCAATGCGATAATCTCCTTCAAACTGTACCTGCGCCTGAATGGCTCCAAAAGCTTGGTTGCTGTTTACTATGTTGAATCTCAGCAGTAATGCAGCAAGCAAAATCAAAAGCAGTATACCTGCCGTCTGCAAATATGAATTTTTGAATATATAGACTTTATTGTTTTGGTTTGGCATTTATCCGGG
>JAFYQL010000080.1 GCA_017547125.1 Bacillota bacterium | reverse complement strand
TTAATTGGCAAAGACATTATGGTTTTGAGTATCAGATGGTTTTCTTCTTTTTGAATATAGTCATCAGAAAGCGAAAAACTGTCTGCAATGCTTTCATCAAATATTTCATCAACGGGGTGCTCGTATTTACGTTTTTTGCATATCTCCCACGCTTTTCGGGTTAGAGTTTTGTTCAGATAATTTTCGAAATGCTGTGGCTCACGTATTTTTGATGCACTTTTGTAACAGCTGATGAAAGTTTCCTGAACAATATCCTGACTGTCGGCGTAGTTTCCACTGATAAGATATGCCAGACGAATGGCTTTTCCGTAGTATATCTCAACTATGTCTTCAAAGGCTTTTTCGCTTCCGCCAATCATTTCTTCAACAAGTTTTTGTGTATCCATATTTCGCCTCCTTCACTGCTGTTTGTAATATAGAGCATAAATCTTTCAATAAGGTTCACATTTTTCTGAAAAATTTCTGAAATATGACCTTGCACAAAGAGATGTGATGAATTTCGGTAATGTTGATGAATGGTTTTGTGTTGGGGCATGTGGTAATATGAAATTATGAAAAATATGGAATTTTAAAAGGAGGCGCAGTATGTATACAATTGAAAAACAAGACGGAAAGTTTTTATATTCTGACACAGAAGAAAAAAGAAGTCTTTTGATAAATGAGGAAAACTTTATGGGTATGTTTGAAACAGCAAACCCTGAAGCAGTTAAGGCTGAGGATATAGAAAATCTGGTTGTAAGTAGCCCTATCGGATGCGAAAAATTATCCGAAATAGTTGCGAAAAAGAATGCAAAAACAGCCTGTATCATCATTTCTGATGCAACAAGAGGTGTGCCTACATCAAAAGTTGCGCCTTTTATACTTGAAGAATTGAATAAAGGCGGAATTAAGGACGAAGATATAGTTTTTGTTGTGGCTCTCGGTGTTCACAGAGATGCAACAGAAGAAGAAATGAAGATTTTCGTTGGCGAAGAAATATATTCTAAATACAGAATGGAAAATCACAGACCGTTTGACGAAGACTGGCTTGTTTATCTTGGGGAAACATCAAGAAAGACACCTGTTAAGGTTAACAAAACAGTTTATGAAAGCGATATAGTTGTTACAGTGGGCAAGGTTGAGCTTCACGATATGGCGGGATTTTCAGGCGGAAGAAAATCAATCCTCCCTGGTGTTTCATCAGAAGAAACTATCGTAATCAACCACAGACCTGAAATGATGGAGCATCCTTGTGCATATTCCGGTAACCTTGAAGGCAACCCAATTCATCTTGATATGCTTGAAACTGCGCAGATGTGCGGAGTTGACTACACAGTAAATGTGGTTATGAATAAGGATTATGAAATAGCAGGTATTTTTGCAGGCGAGCTTGATGCGGCACACAGAAAAGCAGCGGAATTCCTTAAACTTAACTGCAACATCGCCCTTCCTGAAAAGCCTGACGTATACGTTGTTTGCCCGGGCGACCCATTAAATATCGATATGTATCAGGGTGTTAAGGCTATAATTGCCCTTCGTCCTGTGGCTGATGAAACATCAACAGTTGTGCTTTACGGCAACTTCACAGAAGGCATCAACTCAACTGACTTTGTTGAACCTTTCAAGATGTTTGAAGACCTTGAAGATGTTAAAAAATACGTTTGGGACAACTATGAGATACAGATGGACCACATCATTCCTATAAGAGATATGCTTGTTAAGGGCGTTAAGTTTATAGTAGTGAGTGAAAATGTAACAGAAGAAGAACTTAAGACACTGAGAATGACAAAGGCTGAAACTCTTCAGCAGGCTGTAGATATGGCCATTGCCGAAAAAGGAGCAGATGCAAGGGTTGCACTTTGCCCACAGAGTTACAGAGGAATTATTTCAATACCTGAATAATGGAGGAAAATAAAATGGAAGAAAAGAGAGTTTTATATTCAGCATTACATAAAGAATACCCTGTTATTGACCACGGCGAAGGTATGTATATTTACGATACAACAGGAAAGAAATATCTTGACTGTGCGGCAGGTATTGCAGTAGTTAACGTAGGCCACGGTGTAAAAGAAATTCTTGATAAAATTCACGCACAGCTTGATAATATCTGCTTCGTTTACGGCGGTACATTTACAAGCGAAACAAGAGAAAGACTTGCGAAAAAAATTATTGATGTAGCACCTGAAGGCATGGATAAGGTTTTCCTTTGCTCGGGCGGCTCAGAAGCAATGGAATCTTTAATTAAGTTTACAAGACAGTATCAGGTTGAAAGAGGCAAACTTGGAAAATACAAAGTTATTTCAAGATGGCAGAGCTATCACGGAAACACTCTCGGCACACTTTCATTGGGCGGCAGACCATCATGGAGAGAACATTTTGATGAACTTTTCCCTAAATTTATTTCTCATATTCCTGCATGCAACTGCTATAGATGCCCTTACGGCTTAACAGAAGAAACATGTAACTGCCAGTGTGCTCTCGAGCTTGAAAGAACTATCAAATATGAAGGCCCTGAAACAGTATCAGCCTTTGTTATGGAGCCTGTTATTGGTACAACTGCAGCGGCTGTAGTTCCTCCAAAGAAATATGTTGAAAAAGTAAAAGAAATCTGCGACAAATACGATGTTCTTTTCTGTGTTGACGAAGTTATTACAGGTTTTGGCCGTACAGGTGCAAACTTTGCAGTGGATCACTACGGCGTAACTCCTGACCTTATTGGTTTTGCCAAGGGTCTTGGCAGCGGTTATGTTCCTGTTGGCGGTGTTATCGTAAACAAAAAGATTGTTGATGCTATTGCGGCAGGCTCAGGTGCCCTCACTCATGCATTCACATTCTCAGGTACACCACTTGCATGCGCAGGTGCAGAGGCTGTTCTTGACTATATCGTAGACAACGACCTTGTTAAGAGAAGCTATGATATGGGTGAAATCTTCCTTGAAAAACTTAAAGCACTCTACAAATATCCTGTTGTTGGCGATGTAAGAGGTCTTGGACTTATGCTTGGTATCGAGTTTGTTCAGGACAAGGAAACAAAAGCGCCGTTTGAATTCAATTTCTCAGGAGAAGTTTCAAAATACTGCTTCGACAATGGCGTTATGGTAACAGGCGGTGTTCCTGGCAGTGCTGACGGTCAGATTGGCGATGCAATGCAGATTGCTCCACCATTTATCATCACTGAAGAGGATATGGATATTGTGGTTGATATGCTTGCAAAGGGTATTGAATACGTTATGGAAAAACACGGAATTGCGTGAAAAAATTGAATATGGCAGACGTAAAAAAGACCTTGGAATACCTGGTGTACGAATAAGAAAACTTAAAATAATAAAAGCCTTGAAACTTAATTCAAGGCTGTTATCTTTTTTGGAATATTGAAATTTTAAGCTTTCTTATTCTACTGTCGCTATTCTGATTAAGAATTTTAATAAATAAAAATGTATTCTTAATCAAAGGTAGCTTCCAAGGTCTTTATTTTTACTCTTCAGTTTCTTCAGCTATTTCAACCTCAACATCTGATGGTGCTGAGCTTGTGCTGTTTTCTATCTGTTCTTCATCAATTTTGGCTGCGCCAACAACCTTAACGCCTTCGTTTAAGTTGATGAGTTTAACACCCTGGCTTGGTCTGCCGAATGTTGAAATGTCATTGCTTCTTAAACGGATAATTACGCCTTCTGATGTGATGAGCATAAGCTCTTCATTTTCGCCAATCATAACAGATGCAGCAATCTTGCCTGTCTTTTCTGTTATCTGATGGCTCTTAACACCGATACCGCCGCGCTGCTGAAGTGCAAATTCTTCAACGTTTGTACGTTTGCCGTAGCCGTTTTCTGTGATGTTAAGCTGCTTGTAGTTTGCATCTGCAACTGCAGCGCTTACAACATAGTCGCCGTCACGAAGTTTGATGGCTCTTACACCTGTTGCTGTACGTCCCATAGGTCTTGCATCGTTTTCATCGAAGCGTATGCCCATACCGTCATGAGTGCCTACAAAGATGTTCTGATTGCCGTCTGTTACAAATACTGATACGAGTTCGTCATCTTCACGAAGGTTAACTGCATTAAGACCGCTCTTTCTGATGTTGTTGTAGCAAGTCATGTCAGTCTTTTTGATAACACCCTGTTTTGTGATCAT
>JAFYQL010000079.1 GCA_017547125.1 Bacillota bacterium | reverse complement strand
TTGCCTGTTACAAAAGAAATCGAAGTGCGTCTTAAAAGAATAGACCACATGATGATATTTGTGCTTATAGCAGGCAGCTATACACCTGTTTGTCTTATAAACCTTCGTGGAGTGGTAGGGTGGACACTGCTGGCTTTTGTGTGGGCTTTTGCCATAGCAGGCATAATTCTTAAGGCAGTGTGGCTTAGTGCTCCAAGATGGCTTTCAACGGCTATATATGTTGTTATGGGTTGGCTTGTTGTGTTTGCGTTTTATCCCCTTGAAAAAAGCATACCGCTCAGCGGACTTGTGCTTCTTGCCATAGGCGGAGTTATATATACACTTGGTGCAGTTATATACGGACTTAAACTTCCGATATTCAACTTCAAATCATTCGGATTCCACGAAATATTTCATCTTTTTGTAATGGGCGGAACTGCCTGTCACACTGCATTTATGTTTGCATATGTGCTTTAAAATGATGACTGAATTCGCCAAGAAACTATTGAAAGAAACTATATAATATTTTATAATTCAAACTGTCTGTTTTACATCGGGCAGTTTTTTTATTTTGAAGGGGTATTATTATGGAAAATTTATGGCAGATTCTTCTTTTTATCTGTCCTTGCACATTTCTTGCGGGGCTTATAGATTCATCGGCAGGTGGCGGCGGTCTTATTTCACTTCCTGCATATCTTGTTGCAGGTCTTCCGCCTCATGCGGCGCTTGCTACAAATAAGTGCTCATCAACATTCGGCACTATGTTTTCAACTGCAAACTTTATTAGAAACGGAAAAATCAATTTCCGCGCAGCACTTCCTGCGGCTGTTATGGCACTTTTAGGCAGTCATATTGGTGCAAAACTCAGTATGCTTGCAAATGAAACTGTTTTAAGATACATAATGATTGTTGCAGTTATAGCAATTGCAATATTTATCACAGTTAAAAAGGATTTCGGCAGCACAGACAACTCAGGCAAGTACACAAAAACAAGAATGTTCATTATGAGTGTTATAATTGGCTTTGTTATAGGTATGTATGACGGCTTTTTTGGTCCGGGCACAGGTACATTCCTTATACTTTCATTCTCAGCCTTTGCGGGCTTTGACCTTCTTACTGCGTCAGGTAATGCAAAACTTGTAAACCTTGCATCAAATGTTGCGGCGTTTTTAACTTTTGCCTTCTCAGGCGAAATACTTTTTGCTATAGGCATACCTGCGGCATTAACAGGTATTGCAGGAAATATCGTAGGCTCAAACCTTGCACTTAAAAAGGGAAGCAAGTATATAAGACCAATGTTTATACTTGCACTTACACTTCTTCTTTTAAAACTTATTGCAGACAGCTTTTTTTAAGGTTTACTATTGATTTAAACCACATTTTATGGTATAAATTTATTTAGTTTTATAAACAAAATGCTATGAAAAGGAATAGTAGGTTTTAGTTGTTTTTCAGAGAGCTGCCGGTTGGTGTGAGGCAGTAAAAAAGTAAAACTGAACTCGCCTTTGAGCTTTCTTTCCGAAATCAAGTAGGGAAGGACGTACACCTGCGTTAAAGGTCAAGATTGTGCAGAAATGCAAAATAGAGTGGTACAGCGGAGAAGTCCTTCGTCTCTAACAGAGATGACGGGCTTTTTATTTTTTTGTATCGTAAATAATTTCTAGGAGGAAATACAATATGAACAATCGCTATGAATTTACAGAAATTGAAAAGAAATGGCGTGCAGAGTGGGAAAAAAATCCTATCAACAAAGAAGATGACACAAAGCCTAAATATTACTGCCTCGATATGTTCCCATATCCATCAGGCTCAGGTCTTCACGTAGGTCACTGGAGAGGCTACGTATTAAGTGACGTTATCAGCCGTCACAAAGTTATGCAGGGTTATCAGGTTCTTCACCCAATGGGTTGGGATGCTTTCGGTCTTCCTGCAGAAAACTATGCCATCAAAACAAACACACACCCTGAAGTAAGTACAGCTGCAAACATTTCAAATGTTAAGAGACAGCTTCACGAAATCAGTGCTATTTACGACTGGGATAAAGAAGTAAATACAACAGACAAAGGCTACTACAAATGGACACAGTGGATTTTTGCAAGAATGTTTGAACAGGGTCTTGCTTACGAAAAAGAAATGCCACTTAACTGGTGTCCAACATGTAAGTGTGTACTTGCAAACGAAGAAGCAACAAACGGCGTTTGTGAAAGATGCGGCAGCCAGGTAACAAAGAAAAATCTTCGTCAGTGGATGCTTAAAATTACTGCATATGCTGAAAGACTTCTTAACGACCTTGACACACTTGATTGGCCGGAAAAAGTTAAGAAAATGCAGACAGACTGGATTGGCAAGAGCTACGGTGCTGAAGTTGACTTCAAAGTACAGGACAGCGACAAGGTAATCACAGTTTATACAACAAGACCTGATACACTTTACGGTGCAACATTCATGGTACTTTCACCTGAACATGCACTTGTAAAAGAAATTACAACAGACGAATACAAAGAAGCTATTGAAGAATACTGCTACCAGGCTTCAACAAAATCATCTGTTGATCGTATGACAGACAAAGAAAAAACTGGTGTATTCACAGGCGCATACGCTATCAACCCACTTAATAGTGAACCAACACCTATCTGGGTTTCAGACTATGTACTTGCTGACTACGGTACAGGCGCTATCATGTGTGTACCTGCACACGATGACCGTGACTTTGAATTTGCTAAAAAATTCAACCTTCCAATTATTCAGGTTATTATCGCTGAAGGCGAAGAAGAAAAAGAACTTGAAGAAGCATACACAGGTGATGGTGTTATCATCAACTCACCACTTTTCAATGGTATGACAGCTTGGGAAGCAAAAGCAAAAGCTCCTCTTATGCTTGAAGAAAAAGGCCTTGGCAAAAAGACAGTTAACTACAAGCTTCGTGACTGGGTATTCTCAAGACAGAGATACTGGGG
>JAFYQL010000078.1 GCA_017547125.1 Bacillota bacterium | reverse complement strand
GTGGATTTACCAACGTTTGGTCTGCCCACAATAGCAACAACTGGTTTCATTTTCTTCTCCTTTTAAAATTCAAGTTCTTCTGAAAGAACCTTTGCATTTTTAACAACCTGCTGCATATATTCCTTATATTCAGGCTGAAGCGCTTCTTTAAAGCAAACCGCCTTTGCAGCAATGATATGCATAAGAGGACCGCCCTGTGTACCCGGGAAAATAGCCTTGTCAATAGTTTTAGCAAGTTCTGCCCTACACATAATCATACCGCCTCTAGGGCCTCTGAGAGTCTTGTGAGTTGTTGTTGTAACAACGTCAGCATATGGCACAGGTGACGGATGAACACCTGCCGCAACAAGACCAGCAATGTGTGCAATGTCAACCATAAGGTATGCTCCGACACTCTTTGCAATGTTGCTTATTCTTTCAAAATCTATTGTTCTTGCGTATGCGCTTGCGCCTGCAACAATAAGCTTTGGTTTAACTTCATTTGCTGTCTTTTCAAGGGCATCATAATCGATGAACCCATCATCTCCAACACCATAAGGAACAAAATTGAAGTATTTGCCTGAAAGGTTTACAGGTGAACCGTGTGAAAGATGACCGCCGTGGTCAAGGTTCATACCCATAACTGTATCGCCAGGATTAAGAAGTGCAAGATAAACTGCTGTGTTTGCAGAAACACCTGAATGTGGCTGAACATTTACGTGATCACAGCCAAAAATCTGCTTTGCTCTTTCTCTGGCAAGGTCTTCAACTATATCAACCTTTGAGCAGCCGCCGTAATAGCGTTTTCCAGGATAACCTTCTGCATATTTATTTGTAAGCGGAGTTCCCATTGCTTCCATAACTGCAGGTGAAACAAAGTTTTCAGAAGCAATAAGTTCGATATTTTCTCTCTGTCTGCCAAGTTCGGCCTTTATTGCCGCAGCAACCTCCTCATCAAAATTAGCAACTGTCTTAAATTCAAAATCCACGTCAATCTCTCCTTGTGTGTGCATTTTATTTCCACACGCACACATTTGTTTTTATTTCAAATACACCGTCTATTATAACAACATATTGTGCACTTATCAAGCCTTTGTACCAATTATTGTTCCGCCGCAAAGCACGTGGTTATTGTCATCGTATACAACAAGTGCCTGACCCGGTGTTGCTGCTCTCTGAGGCTCATCAAATACGCATTTTAAAAGACCTTTTTCTGTAATACTTACAGTACAAGGTGATGCCTTATGAGCATATCTGATTTTTGCTTTTGCTCTTTTTTCGCCTTCAACACTTCCCCAAGCTGCAAAGTTTACATCTTCTGCCATCACTGTTGTGTGGAAAAGCTCTTCATTGCTACCAAGCACAACTTCATTTCTTTCAGGAAGTATTCTGTTTACATATACAGGCTTGCCAAACGCAACGCCAAGACCTTTTCTCTGACCAACTGTGTAGTTGATGATACCCTGATGTTTGCCCATAACATTGCCCTGCATATCAACAAAATTGCCTTTTTTAGCTTTATAGCCATAAACTCTTTCAATAAAACCAACATAATCATTATCAGGTATGAAACAAATTTCCATACTGTCAGGCTTATTTGCAACCTTAAGGCCTATTTTTTCAGCAATTGCTCTTATTTCTTCTTTTGTATATTCGCCGCAAGGCATAAGTGTATGCTCAAGCTGGTCCTGAGTAAGATTATAAAGCACGTATGTCTGATCCTTTGCCGCTGCAGCAGACATTTCAACACAGTATCTGCCTGTTTCTTCGTGCTTTGTTATTCTTGCATAGTGACCTGTGGCAATATATTCACATCCAAGTTCCTTTGCTTTATCATAAAGCGCTGCCCACTTAACGTGTCTGTTGCACTGAATGCAAGGGTTTGGTGTTCTTCCTGTTTTATAGTCATTAAAGAAATAGTCAACAACCTTTTCTTTAAATTCATTTGCAAAATCCATTACATAAAAAGGTATATCAAGCATTTCGGCAACCTTTGATGCATCCTCTGCCGCAGTTGAAAGAAAGCCTTTTCTTTCTTCACTTTCCTGCCACATCTGAAGTGTCGCGCCTATTACGTCATAGCCCTGTTCTTTAAGCAGATATGCCGCAACAGATGAGTCTACGCCGCCGCTTAAACCTATAAGAACTTTTTTCTTTTCCATATGTTTTCTCCTTAAAAAGTAACTAAACAATACCTTTTGATTATACCTTAACTGATGTTTTTATTCAATTGTTTTGTCCATTTGCCAATAATGACACAAAACAAACCCTCCGGAAAATCCGAAGGGTTGTAATAGATAATTATTTATCAATACTTTGCTATGTCAATAAATTCCACTTAAAATCCGCATATAACGGTGACATTTTTCTCAGTTTTTCTATAATTTGCGGAAGTTCTTCCAGCACAGTTTCAACCTCCTCCTCTGTGTTAATGTGTCCCAAGGAAAACCTTACCGCTCCCCTTGCCCGTTCTTTTTTAAGCCCCGTCGACATAAGAACATGACTCGGTACGCTGCTACCCGATGAGCACGCCGAGCCTCCGGATGCACATATTCCTTTCATATCAAGCATTCTCACCACAGATTCTCCTTCAACAAAATCAAAAGATATATTGCAGTTTCCCGGAAGCCTTTCTGTAGGGTGTCCATTAAGAAAACTGCATGGGATTCTTTCAAGTATGCCGTCCATCAGCATATCTCTCAAACGAGAAAGCCTTATTCTTTCTTCTTCCATTTCTTTATCTGCCAGCTCAATTGCCTTTGCCATACCCAGAATAGCAGAAACATTTTCCGTACCAGCACGCAGGTTCATTTCCTGTGCTCCGCCGTGGATAAAAGGTTCAATTTCTGTTCCTTTTCTTATATAAAGAAACCCAACACCCTTCTGTGCACCGATTTTGTGTCCCGAAACTGACATAAGGTCAATATTCATCTCATCAACATCTATTTTAACGTGCCCTGCAGCCTGCACTGAATCAGTGTGGAATACAATTCCCTTTTCTCTTGCCAACGCGCCTATTTCTCTTATTGGCTGTATTGTGCCTATTTCATTGTTTGCCGTCATAACGGATATAAGAATTGTATCATCACGTATAGTTTTTTTCACTTCTTCAAGGCTTACCATTCCGTATCTGTCAACAGGCAGATATGTCACTTCAAATCCCTGTTTTTCAAGATATCCGCAGGTATGAATCACTGCATGATGTTCTATTGAAGTTGTAATGATATGCCGTCCTTTTGATGCGTTTGCAAATGCCATTCCCTT
>JAFYQL010000077.1 GCA_017547125.1 Bacillota bacterium | reverse complement strand
TAATGATTATTTTTATTTTTATGAATGTGGTAAGAAAAAAATAATTAACACAAGACTCTTTTTATGGAGTCTTTTTTGTTGCCTTGATGTACTTTGGTTTGGTACAATAAAATAGTTGGGGAAATAATTTGATATACAAGGATAATGTGTATGAAGATTTCAAAAAAAGACGCACTTATGTGGTTTAAATTTTTTGCTGCTTTGCCTGAAGATGAATAACTTATGACAAAGCATCACGAAATAATATATGCAGCCTTTGCGCAGATTGAAATGGCTGTTGCTGACAGAATTGAAAAGCTTAAAAGCGAAATTAAAGGACTTAAAAGCCTTGAAGGAAGAACACTTTATGTTGGTGACGACAGCAAGTTTTCATCAGGTTGTCGATCATGTCTTCTTGGCACAGGTCTTACTGCCATAAGAAAAACAAACAAATGCAATATTCAGTGCAAATTCTGCTACAACTACGGCGAGCTTGACGATATTATGCCTATAGGCGAAGGCATGTGGGAAATCGGCGGAACAAAGTTCTACGAAAAAGACATTGATCTTCTTCTTTCAATACATAAAAAGCCTACAGGTATTTCATACGTTTACCTTGAACCATTTATGGAAATTGAAAAATACTATGGTGTCATCAAAAAATTCCACGATGCAGGCATTTATCAGCATATGTATACAAATGGTCTTCTTGCCAATGAAGAAAACCTTAAGGCGCTTGCAGAAGCAGGTCTTGATGAACTTCGTTTCAACCTTGGAGGAACAAACTGCAACGACAAGGTAATTGAAAACATCGGCATTGCAAGAAAATATTTCAAGAGCGTGGGCATTGAAACACCTATGACACCAGAATTTTTCGAAACATTCTTTGAAAAGAAAGACAGAATACTTGCAACAGGTGTTGATTTTATCAACTGTGCAGAGCTTCATTTAAGCGCAAACAATATCGGTAACTACTGGGGCGAAAATATGTATGTTTCACGCCATGGCTACGTTTCTCCTATCTGGAGCCACGAGCTTACAATGAAGTTTATGAAAACTGCAGATGAAGAAAAATGGCCTTGTGCAGTGCACGACTGCTCAAACAACACAAAGTTTGCCCGTGACCTTAACCTTGCGGCTAAAGAAGGCAAGTGGTTTGGTGCAAGCAACTACGGCAGCGAGTTTTCAAGAGTGCCTTTTGAAGCGATTATTCCAACACTTGAAGACGAAACATTTACATTCCTTGAGGAAGAAGAAATGCCTGCAGGATACAGAGTGGGCGAAATTTTATTTTAATTTTTGAAATTACGGCATAGAAATATGCCGTTTTTTTATTTGGTATTTCTCACATAAACGGGCAAAAATCTTTGGTCATTTGGCAAATTGACATCATATGTGTGATAGTTTAACCTTATGTCATAGGCATTTTTTATGCCCTTGATTTAAAGATAAAACCGAGGGAGGTTGTAATGATGAAAAGAAGTGACGTGACAACAAAAGGCTACGAAAGAAGTATGCACAGAGCCCTTTACTATGCTATGGGTGTTCTTCCTGAAGAGCTTGAAAAACCTATCATTGCCGTGGTTAACTCACAGAATGAAACTATGCCGGGACACAGAAACCTTGACGAAATTGCAAAGGCAGTTAAGGAAGGTATCTGGCAGGCCGGCGGTATGCCAGTTGAATTTCCTACTATCGCTATCTGCGACGGTATAGCAATGGGCCATTATGGTATGCATTATCCTCTTGCAAGCCGTGAACTTATTGCAGACAGTATCGAATGTATGGTAAATGCTCACGCATACGACGGTATGGTTCTTATTTCAAACTGCGATAAAATTACACCTGGTATGCTTATGGCGGCAGCAAGACTTAATATCCCAGCAATCAATGTTGCAGGCGGTACAATGGCAACCGGTATTTTCAGAGGGCAAAATGTAAGTCTTGTTGAAGTTATTGAAGCCCAGGGCGAATATAAGAGAGGTCTTCTTTCGGCAGAAGATATGGAAGAATTTGAACAGTGCTCAATGCCTGGCTGCGGTGCTTGTAACGAACTTGGTACAGGCAACACAATGGTATACCTTGCAGAAGCAATGGGTATGGCACTTCCTGGATCAGCAACACCAACAAACACAGGTGCAAGAATTGCCCTTGCAAAAAGAACTGGTATGAAGATTGTTGAGCTTGTTAAAAACAACATCCGTCCAAGAGATATCATCACAAAAGATGCAATGTACAACGCCCTTGTAGTGACAAATGCTATCGGCGGCAGTTCAAACAGTATGCTCCACCTTCCTGCCATTGCACATGAAGCAGGTGTTGAATTCAGCTTTGCAGAAGCAGAAGAAATCAGCAGCAAAACACCACAGCTTTCAAAAATCAAACCATCAGGTACAGACTATCCTGTAGACTTTGCCCTTGCAGGCGGTGTTACAGGCCTTATGGGAAGACTCTGGAAGCACGGACTTCTTAAGGATGGTCTTACTGTATCAGGCAAGATGATGTCTGAAAACGTGGCTAATGCCAAAATTATGAACAACAATGTAATCAGAGAAATTAACAATGCCTATGCGCAGCACGGCGGTCTTAAGATAATGTACGGCAACCTTGCTCCTGAAGGTGCTATCTGCAAGAGAGCCGGCGTACTTCCTGAAATGATGAAGCACACAGGACCTGCAAGAGTATTTGACCAGGAAGAGCCTGCAGTTGCGGCTATCTATAATGGCGAAATAAAGCCTGGCGATGTAGTTGTAGTAAGATACGAAGGTCCTAAAGGCGGCCCTGGTATGAGAGAAATGCTTACACCAACAGCGGCTATCTGCGGTATGGGTCTTGACTCATCAGTTGCCCTTGTTACTGACGGACGTTTCTCAGGCGCAAGCCGTGGTGCGGCCGTAGGACATCTTTCTCCTGAAGCGGCAGACGGCGGTATGATTGCGTTTATCGAAGACGGTGACAGTATCACTATCGATATTGAAGCAGGTCTTATTCAGCTTAATGTACCTGATGAAGTTATCGAAAAACGTAAGGAAGGCTGGGTACCACCTGCGCCTCCTGTTGAAGAGGGTACATATATCGAAAGATACTCAAAGCTTGTTAAATCTGCTATGGCAGGTGCAGTTTTCAGAAGAGGAAAAGAATTATAATTTTTTAAAGACACTCGAAAGAGTGTCTTTTTTGTGTATTTTATTTTACTTAATAAAATTTAAGAAAGTTTTAATGAATAAATTCTTAAAGTGTGGTAGATTAGTATTTAGAAACATTTGGAATTTATGAGGTGAAACTATGGCTGAAAAAATAATAAAGCTTAAAAACCTTAAAAAAATATATCGTATGGGCGAAGAAAAGATTGCGGCAGTAAATAACGTAAGTCTTGATTTTTATCGGGGCGAAACAAGTTGCCTTTTCGGCAAGTCGGGGTCGGGTAAAAGTACTTTGCTCAACCTTATTTCAGGCCTTGAAAAGCCGTCAAAGGGCGAAATAATAATGCTGGGCAAACACATTGAAAAAATGGATGAAAACCAGCTTGCGGCTTTCAGACAACAGAATATAGGCTTTATATTTCAGAGTTATAATCTTCTTGGCACACTTACGGCGTTGGAAAACGTTATGCTTCCTCTGATTTTTGTTAAGGTGCCGCTTAAGGAAAGAAAAGAAAGAGCAATGGAAATGCTGAAAATGGTTGGTCTTGATAACAGAGCCAATCACAAGCCAAGTCAACTTTCAGGCGGTCAGCAGCAAAGGGTGTCAATAGCAAGGGCGTTTATAAATAATCCGCCTATCATATTTGCCGATGAGCCTACGGGTAACCTTGATACCAAAACAACATACGAGATGATGGAACTGATGACTGGTATGGCAAAAACCAACAATCAGACACTTATCATAGT
>JAFYQL010000076.1 GCA_017547125.1 Bacillota bacterium | reverse complement strand
TGCAAGACCGCCGCGGATTGCATTGTAAACCTTCATTGGGTCTACGCCTGCTTTAGCTGCAAATGTGAAAGCTTCACCAACAACTGCGATGTTAAGGTTAACGATAATCTGGTTTACAAGTTTGCAAACTGAACCGCCGCCTACTCCGCCGATAAGAACTGCGCTGCCGCCTACGATAAGGAAGTATGGTTTAACTTTTTCAAATACTTCTTCTTCGCCGCCAACCATGATTGAAAGTGTACCGTTGATAGCGCCTGGTTCGCCGCCTGATACAGGAGCATCAAGGAATTTGATACCAAGTTTGCCAAGTTTTTCAGCGTGTGTTTCGCTCTGTGTAGCTGTTTCTGAACCGTAGTTAACAAAAACTGAACCTGGTTTCATGTACTGAGCAACGCCGTCTTCACCCCAGAGAACTGATGTTACGATGTCGTATGTTGGAAGAATACACATAACGATGTCACATTCTTCACCCATTGTTTTTTTGTCAACAAATCTTACAAGACCGTTTGATTCAGCTTCAAGTTCTTTTGCAACGGCTTCGTTCATATCGTTAACAAGAACTTCTACACCTGCTTTGTAAAGATTTACTACCATTGGTTTACCCATGATACCAAGACCGATAAAACCTACTTTGTTCATTTCAATTACCTCCTGAATTTAAATAATCCCCTTAAATAATAATTATGAAAAATATAAAACCCTGTAATAACAGAGGTATTTACCTTTAGTTATTGAAAAGTTCAATATATTTATACACAACTTCGCTTACATATTCTGACTGAAGAAGTGTAAGTTTTGAAAGATGTGTATTTGGTTCTGCCGCTATTTTAGCCGCAATTTTTGCAACTGTGTACTGGCTGATTTCTGTATTAACATTAATCTTGCAGATACCGTTATCAATGCATTTAAGAATTGTTTCTTCAGGTGTGCCGCTGCCGCCGTGAAGTACAAGCGGAATTGAAACTTCTTTGGCAATTGCTTCAAGAATGTCCACTCTGATGTTAGGTGTTCCTTTGTACATACCATGTACTGTACCAATAGAAACTGCAAGGGCATCTACGCCTGTTCTTTCAACAAATTCTTTAGCATTGGCAGGGTCTGTGTATGCCTGACCGTGGTCGATATCTGTTTCGTTTGAATGTTCGCCTAATGCAAGGCTGCCAAGTTCAGCTTCAACAGAAACATTTTTTGCATGAGCCATTTCACATACTGTTTTTGTGTTGGCCACGTTTTCTTCAAATTCAAGGGCTGAGCCGTCATACATAACTGATGTAAAACCGGCATCGATAGCCTTTTTGATAATTTCAAGGTTGTTGCAATGGTCAAGATGAAGAGCAACGTTTTTGTCGAGGCTGTCCGCAACTTCCTTAACGATAGCAACCACTGTTTCAAGGCTCATGTTAACAAGATATGATGCACCAAAAGAAATAATTGCATCCTTGTCTGCCTTTTTAACAGCTGCCGCAACGCCCTGGATAGTTTCGTAGCTGTACACGTTGAATGAGCCTACGGCTCTTTTGTCTTCTCTTGTACCTTCAAGAATTGTCTTTAAATTTACAAGCACTGATACCCACTCCCTTTAATTAAAATTTTAGTTCATTCCCCAATAAACTAGAATATTTTACTTTTTATTCTGCTTCTGTAAGCGGTTTTTTCATTTCGCTTACGGCAAGTTCTGATTTTTCAAAAGCACTCTTTGTCTTAACATCATCAAGACGTGTGCTTAACGAAATTACTACCATGTCCAAAATTACAAGCTGAACAATACGGCTTACCATGTCATCTGTATAATATGGAGAGTCATTAGTTGAGCTGAAAAGACACACATCTGCAAGCTTTGCAAGGTCACTGTTCATATAGCTTGTTATTGCAAGCACTGTTGCACCGCCCCTTTTTGCAAGCTTGGCACATTCAATAACTTCTTTACTTTCACCCTCGTGAGAAATAAGTATAAGAAGGTCGCCTTCTGAAAGAAGAGCCGCATGAATAAGAGCAATGTGTGTATTGCTTTCGTTGATTACATCAAGACCGCATCTTAAAAACTTGTGGTACTCGTCAGTTGCGATAACACCGGAACCGCCGGCACCAAAGAACATGATTTTGTTTGATCTTTCAATAAGCTCAGTAACCTGCGCAAGCTTCTTTTCATCAACAAGCTTGTTTATATCGTTAACTGCTGAAGAAACAATTGATATAACCTTGTTTTTGATATCATCCACACTGTCGCCGGCCTTTATTTCGTGCTGTTCGTTTCCGTCGCCAACAGGAGAGTTATTTTCTTTCATAACATCCTGCGCCATATCAAGACGGAAAGCCTGATAAGATGCATAATCAAGTTTGTTTATAAATCTTATTATGGTTGTTTCGCTTAAATTACATTCTGTACCCAGTTCACGAAGTGTCATTCGCACACACTTTTCTCTGTTTTCAAGTATATAATTTGCGATTATCTTCTGATTTTTTGAAAGAGTATTATATTTAACTCTTATCTCAGTAAAAACATCTTTTCCCAATTCGGACATCTCCCAGATTGCATATTTATTTACTTTATCATTATAGCACACAAGCCGCCACAATTACAGTATTTTTTTTACTATTTTTCACAAAATTTCATTCACTAAACTGACTTTTTCAACCAAAAAAAGAGCGCATACATATAGTATTGCGCCCAGTTTTAAGTTCTATATTTAGTTTTTCTGCTGTGAAAGCTGATATGCCACGTCAACAATCATATCTTCCTGACCGCCAACCATTTTTCTCTTGCCAAGCTCAACAAGAATATCTCTTGGGTTAAGACCAAACTTTTCTGCAGCACGATATGTGTGAAGAAGGAAGCTTGAGTAAACACCAGCATAGCCAAGCATAAGAGGTGCTGTTTTGATAACCTGAGGTCTGTGCATAATAGGTTCAACTATTTCTTCTGCAACGTCCATTGTGCCGTAAAGGTCAAGACCTGTGTCGTAGCCCATTCTGTCAAATACTGCCGCAAGTACTTCAAGCTGTGTATTGCCTGCACCTGCACCAAGACCACGGCAAGTTGCGTCAATATATGTTGCGCCTGCTTCTACCGCTGCGATTGAGTTTGCAATAGCAAGACCAAGATTGTTGTGTGCGTGGAAGCCAACAGGAATATTGAGGCCTTCAACAAGCACCTTGATTCTGTCTGTTACGTCAGCAGGAAGAAGATAGCCTGATGAGTCTGCAAGGTTAACATAATCTGCACCAGCTTCTTCAAAAATCTTTGCCTGTTCAAGAAGCTTTTCAGGAGTTGCCATATGCACCATCATTAAGAAACCACATACAAACATACCCATTTTCTTTGCAGCCTTGATGTGCTGAATTGCCACGTCTGCTTCTGTACAGTGTGTTGCAACTCTAACTACTCTTGCACCGTTTTCATATGCTTCTTCAAGGTCTTCAATTGTACCGATACCCGGAAGAAGAAGTATGCCCTGCTGCGCGTTTTTAATAACTTCGTGGGCTGATTTGATTAAATCCATTTCATTATGTGCTGAAAAGCCGTAGTTGATTGTGCTTCCCGCAATGCCGTCGCCGTGCGCACATTCAATAATGCTTACGCCAACTTTATCAAGACCACCGGCAATAGCCTTTACCTGTTCAGGTGAAAAACTGTGGCTTACAGCGTGGCTGCCGTCACGGAGTGTTGTATCAACGATGTGTATTCTGCGTTTTTCCATTGTTTTTCCCTCCTTATTTGCTGAGCATTTTTTCTGCAAGCTTTTCTGCTACAGAAATTGCTGCTGAGTTGATGATATCAAGGTTTCCTGAGTATTTTGGAAGGAAATCGCCTGCACCTTCAACCTGAATGATAACAGTAACTTTGTTTCCGTCAACAAGTGGAGGAACTCTGAGCTGATAGCCAGGCACATACTGCTGAATTTCCGCAAGGCGTTTTTCAACAGCTTCTTTTATAGCCTTTTCATCAGGGTTTTTAACTATTGTATAGATTGTGTTGCACATCATAACAGGTGGTTCTGCAGGGTTAAGAATAATAACCGCTCTTGCCTTGTCTGCACCGCCTACTGTTTCAAGACCTTTTTTAGTTGTCTGTGTAAATTCGTCTATGTTTGCTCTTGTGCCGGGACCAGCACTTTTTGAAGAAATACTTGCTACGATTTCCGCATATTCTACGTCAGCAACTTCGTTGATAGCGTTAACAATAGGAATAGTTGCCTGTCCGCCGCAAGTTACCATGTTATAGTTGTCTACGTCACCAAGTTTTTCAAGGTTTACACAAGGAACAACGTATGGACCGACTGCCGCAGGTGTCATATCGATAACTGTTTTGCCTGCCGCCTTAAGAATAGGCGCATTGATAAGGTGCGCGCTTGCCATAGTTGCATCAAATACAATCTGTACTTCAGGATCATCAGCCACAGCCTGAACACCGTCAGTTGATGTTTTGAATCCAAATTCTCTTGCTCTTGCAAGACCTTCTGATTCAACAATGCCTGTCATAAAATCCATCTGGAGATGTTTGCTTTTCATTACTTTGTACATAAGGTCTGTGCCGATATTGCCAGGCCCTATGATTCCAACTTTGATTTTTCCTTCTGCCATAGTTAAAAATCCTCCTTTTATTTTCTGTATCCCAGTCTGCCCGAAATTTCTTCCGAAACCTTTAACATATCCTGCGAAATTTCTTTTACTGTATTGTTATCCATTCTGCTTGCCATACCCGAAATACTTATAGCCGCAGTTACATTGCCTTTTTTGTCAAATATAGGTGCTGCCACGCACTTAAGCCCCTGCGCTATTTCTTCATCGTCCATAGCAAAGCCACATTTTCTTATGCTTTCAAGCCTTTCAAAAAGCATTTCTTCTGACGAAATAGACTTTTCTGTTTTCACAGCAAACGGCTTTGTAAGAATATATTTTCTGATATAGTCTTCGCCAAGGTGCGCAAGCATCGCCTTACCTACACCGGTGCAGGTCATAGGCGCTCTTTTTCCCACCTGCGAATAAATAATTATAAATTCAGGCTCATCATATTTTTCAATATAAACAACCTCTCCTTCATAATGTGTTGCAAGGTGCACCGTAAGACCATATTTTTTTGAAAGTTCTTCGGCTTTTTTTACAGCTCCGTCCATACCGAGAGAACCTTCGGTCAGAATTATTTCTGCACCATATGCAGCGAGTAATTTTCTTCGCTCTACACTCATTGTGTCTGGCATAGTCAGTATCACCTTATATCCTCGCGAAGCACAGACAGAACATAAGCCAATACCGGTATTTCCGCTGGTGG